>JAOZNZ010000725.1 GCA_029933535.1 bacterium
CCTTAAATTATTCTGCCTTTAAAATTAATCGTCCTGCAATTTAATCGTTCTGCAAATACTATAATCGTCCTGCAATTAATTGTCTGACATTTACATGACAACTTTTCCTTTCTCTTTTTGATATAATATTCCCGTGAAACAAATTTTTAAAAATAATAAACGCTCTTACGAAAGAAAAACAGGCAAAAAATCCTTTTTGTTCCTGATTCTCCTTATTCCACTTTTCGCTTTTTCCTTGTGGGCACTTGTGCTTTCAATCAATAGTTACAACAAAGCCGGTTTTTACAGAAAAACAGAAACTCAGAACGCGTTGAACGCATTTGCGGATTCTCTTTCTTCCTGGTGCAAAACAATCCTTGCAAGTAATTATATAAATTCAGCAGAAACAATTGATTGTATCAAAAAAATTGTCACTACAGATATTAACGGTAATCCCGTAATGCCGGACTATTCTTTTAAACTCAAACAAGGCGAAACTTCGGCTTACGCGCGAATCATAGAAAATTATTTCCCGGGAACGCAATGGAATTCAATTCCTGTTTCCGCTGTAACAAATGATTGTACGACTTATGTTGTTAAAGAGCCGATGTTAGCTTCTTCCCTTGCAAAACTTTCTTCGGTTAAAATAGCCATAGGATGGCAGATGGCTGCCGCAGCTGTTCGAGATGATCAAACAAATCGCGCTGTAGAAATTTACCGGTTAATGCAATCATCTTTTCCGAATATTGTTGATATTAACGGTTTCCCGATTAAACTTACTGCTCAGCTTGAAGAACTTAAACTAAAACCTGATAAAAACAAACTTGAAGCCTGTTTTAAAGATGTTATTTATCATTATGATTCTCGACATTTACCAAAAATGCGGGAAACAATTTTGGCTTTATTTCGTGACACTATTTTTTATCAGAAATTAACAGATTTTACTTCACCTACGACAGAAAAACCATGTACCTTTTCTGTAAACAAAAATTCTAAATCATTGATTTGTAACGCCTGGTTTAATAAAGAAAAATCTTCCGAATGGTTTAGGAGAGAGTGGCTACCGGCTGTTTCGGCTAAAGCAAGCAATACTTTAGTGAAAATAATTGTTCGCGCGCAGGATGAACCGGCTCCTGTTGGCGAGTTTCTTTCCACTAATATTTTTGGAAATGTTATTTCCATAATTCCTTTTGACGCGGAAAGATGGGAGAAAAAACATAAATTCAGATCGCTAATCCAAATAATTCTTTTGTGCTTGTTTCTTCTCGTACTGATCGCTCTGACCGTACGAGCAATAGCGTTAGTTCGTGCGGAAAGTTCGTTAACCATGCAGCAATTGAATTTTATTGCCGCTGTAAGTCATGAGTTGCGAACTCCCGTTGCCGCAACACGTCTTCTTGCGGAAACAATCAGTCGCGGTGTGATTAAAAAACCGGAAGAACAGAAAGAATATGCGGAACTTATCGTTTCCGAAAGTGATAATCTAACGCGACTTGTGGATAACATACTTGATGTATTCAACAACGGTAAAAAGAATAATTTAACATTTGAAAATGTACATGTTGAAAATATTATTGATAATGTTATAAAAGCTTATTCGTTATCTAATCCGACAAATAAAATTAATGCAGATTATGAGTCTAATGTCGAAATTTATTGTGATATTCATTCATTCGAGCGTGTTTTACATAATTTAATCGACAATGCTATAAAATATTCCGAGCCGGACAGCAAAATTGATATAATGACTCGCGAGAAAGAAAAAAATCTCGAAATTATTATTAAAGATTATGGAATTGGTATACCTGAAAATGAACATAAAAATATCTTTAAAAAATTCTATCGCGTGGGAGATGAATTAACAAGAGAACGTCCGGGTGCGGGTCTCGGACTATTGATTGTCAAAGAGATAATAGAAGCGCATGGGGGAGAGATTTTAGTAAAAAGCATACCGGGACAGTGGAGTGAGTTCACAATCAAAATCCCTTTAACAAAAAAGACTTGACACGAATTGCACGAATTGCACGAATTTACACGAATTAAAAAAATTAATTTATTGTTTTAAATTGAAGAAAATATTACCCACGGAACATTGGGAATCCGGCGTAT
>JAOZNZ010000726.1 GCA_029933535.1 bacterium
AATTTGTTATTTTAACCTCAGGGCTGTGAAGTATAAAATCTAAAACCCTTTTGGGCGCGCGACTTGGATGCGACGGCATATTTTCAGTATTCGCATTTATAAGTCCAGTTGCCGCGAGAAAAAGTTCAAGTTCATGATTGCCCCAAAAAGAATTAAAGTCTCCTGCAAGGATCACAGGCTTATCCGATTCTTTAATAATCGAATAGAGGTCAACAAGTTGATTCTGCCGATGCCTGAATTTTAAAGACAGATGAACGAGAAAGATATTACATTCCTCAAGTTCAAGTTCCATAACCATTTTTTTCACGCCTTTATTGAAATAATGAAAAGTTTCAGCTTCAATTTCCTGATTTGTTAAAAAAGCGTTGCCTTGCTGCTTTAATAGCGGAACGAATTTTAATATCGATTTCTTTCCATACTTCGATTGATAAACATGGTAACAACCAAGCTTTTCCGAAATCATTTCCGCCTGATTACGATTTCCTGTGCGAAAAGAACCACTGTCCACTTCAACAAGGCCAACGATATCGGGGTTCATTTTTTTAATGAAGCGGGAAATTTTCAAAAGGTTTTTATTAGTTTTTTTCAAATAGCCGCTATATGGAAAAGGAAAATGAATTTCCTTTCCAATACCTGCGGCATATCTGATATTATATAATAAAAAGCGCATAGAAAAAAGTTACTCACTACGTTCGTTTAAGGTTATGCGCGTCGCGCATTGAAGGTTATCCCGACAAAGTCGGGATTTAAGGTCACTCACTTCGTTCGCTTAAGGTTACGCGCTTTGCGCGTCTAAGGTTGCTCACTTCATTCGCTTAAGGAATGGAAGCCTTAAAACTTTAAGTTGCGAAGCAACAACCTTTAAACCTTAGATTCGCTTTAGCGAATAACCTTAAGTGCGATTTATCGCGCAACTTTAGGGTCGCTTTTGCGACCAACCTTAAAATTGCTACAGCAATTTTACATATTCCGCCAAAGACCTACATCTTCGAGTTTATTCTTCAAAGATTTCATGTAACGCGCGGCAACAGAACCGTCAATAATTCTGTGATCGGAAGACAAAGTCATTTTCATAATAGTTCTGATGACAACTTCTCCCTTCTTAACAACAGGTGTTGCTACAGAAGCACCAACGGCAAGAATAGCTCCTTCACCGGGATTTATAATTGCAGTGAACTGGTCAACGCCAAGCATTCCCATATTTGAGATTGTAAAAGTACCTTTTTGATATTCTTCCGGAGAAAGTTTGTTTTCACGGGCACGTTTTGCGAGGTCTTTACTTGTAACTGCAAGTTCGTCAAGAGAAATAATGTCAGCATTTCGAATAACCGGAACAATAAGCCCGTCATCAAGAGCAACCGCCATACCTACATTAACATCCTGATTTGTTTTAACGGTATCGCCAATGCAAACGCTATTCATAATTGGTATTTCACGGAGAGTAAGCGCACATGCTTTAGCGATAAAATCACTAACTGATGCTTTCAAACCTGTTGCTTTCGCCTGTTTACGGTACGCAAGGAGATCCGTAACGTCCATTTTCATAGTCACGAAAAAATGCGGCATAGTAGTTACACTTTCCATCATGCGTTTAGCTATAATCTGTCTCATTGGAGACATAGTTTTCGGCTGTTCACGTAATGTGCGTGCAACATCATCTTTAGTAATTTTGCCTTTACCGCCAATGTCGAGGACATCGAGATTATTCTCGAGAATAAGTTCTTTCGCGACCGGAGTAATTTTGAGATCGTTACAACCTGACTCTTCGAGAAATGCTTCAACATCCCTTACAATAATTCTTCCGTTAGGTCCTGAACCTGATATTCTTTCCGGTCTTACAAGAGCTTCTTCAGCAAGTTTCTTTGCTCTTGGAGTTATGGAGAATTTTTGATTTTGGATTTCTGATTTTTGATTTTGAATAATCGCTGCCGGAGCAGAAGTTGCTACAGGCGCAACTGGTTTTGCAACTTTTTTTGCCGGCGCAGCTTTTTTCTCTGCTGGCTTTTCTACCGGTTTTTCTGCCGTTTTTGGTTTTTCAACTGCAGGAGCTTTGTCCGGAACTTTTTCACCGTCTTTGCCGATATA
>JAOZNZ010000131.1 GCA_029933535.1 bacterium
AATTATGGTATACTGGTAATCAGTAATTCGAGGTCAGAGGACGGAGGACGGAGGACGGAGATAACACACCCCGTCGCTTCGCGCCACCCCACCCAGCACCCCAGCATGCGCGGGGCGCGTGCGCGGGTTCCGCGATCTCTAGAGGGGAATTAATTGGATTTGTTGGAACAATAACCAAATCAGTATTTTCTCACCAGGGCCTTTTGATAATCTATAATATTTTCCCAATGATGGATTTTCCATTCATTATTTTCGTTGTATTCCACTCCTATCAAATCAAATCTGAACAGCGGATCTTTCATTTTATATTTTCTCATAAAATGTTGCGCTGCTTTACACAGGCGGTGTCTTTTTTTTGGCGTTAAAGCCGCTTCCGGTAATTCTTTTCCTCCTTCCCGACGGGTTTTCACCTCAACAAAAACAATTGTGCCGGATTCTTTTGCAATAATATCTACTTCACCCGTTCGGCAATTATAATTCCTTTGCAGAATTTTATATCCTTGCTTCTTCAAATAATCCGCCGCACGAAATTCGCCTTCATCACCCGTATTATTTTTTCTTTTTGTCCGGGTCAAGACCGGCAACTTTAAATGTTTGCCTATGTATCTCGCAGCGACCGACAGCACGGATGGAATCAATGTGATTTTTGGTGCCATAGCCTTTATTTTCATCAAATTTATATTCAGGAAATTTTTCCGCGTAATCATACATAATTCTGTCACGTGTGACTTTAGCTACAATCGACGCGGCAGCGATACAAAAGCATTTGCTATCCCCTTTTATTATTTTCTCATGTGGTATAGCCAGTCCCGGAATTTTTGTTCCATCAACCAGCACATAATCAGGCGGAAAAACTAATTGTTCAACAGCGATTCTCATTGCTTTATGAGTTGCTTTAAGAATATTTGTTTCATCAATTTCAATGTGATCAATAATTCCAACACCATAATGAAAAGGGCTGTCATCCGCTATAATCAATTCAAAAAGCATCTCACGTTTCTTTTCCGGAACTGCCTTGGAGTCAAATATTTCATAAAACCACTCAAAATTACAGTCCGCAAAATTCACAAAATTGTTCGCACATGCTGCCGCGGCAACTACCGGTCCGGCAAGCGGTCCCCTACCGGCTTCATCCACGCCTGCCACGCGATAGCATCCATTTTTCAACAAATCTGATTCACGTGATAGTAATCTTTCAAATCGCGATATTTTATTTTCTTTTATCATTATTATTATTTTACACTTTCCAATTAAATTTAACAAGCCTGCATTTCTTGTTGATTATTATAGTAATCAAAGTATCCGTGCTTTGATCCGTTCAAACACCGTTATTGCTTGATTATAAACTATTTAATAATTTGTAAGCTGGAAGCTCACATTAATTATTGAATGATTTTATGATTTAGTGATCTGGTGATTTAACAACAAAGTAATATGTACTCACGTTCATCTTTCAATCATGTCAATCATGTCAATCGTTTCAATCATGTCAATCATGTCAATCGTTTCAATCATGTCATCGTTTCAATCGTTAAATAGTTCCGGCACGGCTTGTAAATACACGCCTGTTTTTGTATCATTTATATATGAGTAAAATAGCAAAAAATAATAATAATTCTCTTGACAGAAAATCCGCTCCTAAAACACCTGTTTTTATCCATCTGCGCACTTACGGCTGTCAAATGAACATTCTCGATTCAGAAATCATTACCGGAATGCTCGTTGACCTGGGTTATACAATCGTAGATGACGAAACAAAAGCAGATGCCATTATCTTTAACACGTGCAGCGTACGCGACCTTTCGGAAAGAAAAGTACTCGGTAAAATCGGTTCATTAAACCTTAAAAGAAAATGCCGGCCGGAAGTAGTACTCGGTGTTTGCGGATGTATGGCTGAACTGTCCTCTGATCGACTTTTGAAAAAAAATCCTCATATCGATTTCGCCTGCGGAACACGCCAGCATGGTAAAATCCCCGAGCTGCTTTCAACAGCATTTATAAACAGAATTGCAACAGCAGAAATAACAAAACATAATGCCGAACATCTTGAGCGATTGACGAAAGCTTTTTGTGTCGACAGCAATCGACACAAAAAGGTGACATTAAGTCGCGCGATTGACCAGCGAATGCTTGGTTCCCAGCGCGAGCAATCAGCAAGAATAGCCGTTGGATTTCAACAAAATACTTTGATGGATGAACGCGTGGCTTTACGTTCAAAACCATGGTCGGCTTTCGTGGAAATTGTTCGCGGATGTTCAAACTTCTGCACTTATTGCGTTGTCCCCTACGCTCGCGGTCCTGAAATCAGCCGTCAACCGGAAGATATTGTAAATGAGATCAAAGAACTTGCGAAAAACGGTTGCATAGAAATAACTTTGCTTGGCCAAAACGTAAATTCTTATGGCAAAGATTTAAATGATCCTGAAATTACTCTCGCGAATTTATTAAGAGAAATACAAAATATTGATGGTATAAAACGCCTACGCTTTTTAACTTCAAATCCTCAGGATATTTCTGATGAATTGATTTCTACTATTGCGGAATGTGATAAAATATGTCACCAAATCCATTTCCCGCTTCAGTCAGGTTCAGACAGAATTTTAAAACTAATGAAAAGAAAATATTCCCTGGCAGATTATATGGAAAAAGTCGATAAAATGCGTGCAGCAGTTCCGGATATTTCTTTCAGCAGCGATTTTATTGTCGGTTTTCCCGGAGAAACTGATGAAGATTTCATTGCCACACGTGCGGCAATGGAAAAAATTCGTTATACTTCTGCTTTTCTATTTAAATACAGCACTCGTCGCGGAACCAAAGCAGCTGATTATGAAGATGATGTTCCTATTGAACTGAAAAAAGCGCGTCATCAGGAACTTTTGAATTTACAAAATCAAACCACATATGAATTTCATAAATCGCTTGTCGGGAAAACTGTTGAAGTATTAATTGAGGGCAAAAGCAAAAGAAATAAAAAAAACGCGCAGGGCCGTTCACGGCAGTATTTTAATGTTGTTGTCGAAGACGCGGATTTACACGGCGGTGAATTAGCGAATGTAGAAATTACACGGGCAACGAAATTATCGATCTATGGGAAGTTAAAAGATTAACCACATAAGGAACATAAGAAACACATAAGGAATTCCAAAAAAAGAAGCGTTATTACTAAACATCTGAAGGTGGGTAATAAGATTAAAATTCTGTAAATGACTTTTTAAACTAAAAATAGTATAATCAAAGATGAATTGAATTGTTTTTTTGGCTAATTAGCTCCTGACCGAAAAAGATTCAGCTGCAAAACGGCGTAAGCAATTAGCCTTGCAGTCCCCCTTTGAAGGGGGCGCCCGACAGGGCGGGGGATGTTAGAACGCAAAGATTCGATTAATAAAGATATTCCGTCCGAAAAGGACGGTACATTTTTATCGCGAAATAGTAAAAATACAAAAAACAATAAATAAAAATGACTGACTCTAAAAAGAAACCCAGGTTTCGTGAGAGATTAACCGAATACGGTGCGGAGGAAATGGAACTGCACGAGCTTATCGCCATTATACTCAATACCGGATTGCGCGGTAAATCAACAATCGAGGAATTATCAAAACAATTGCTGAAAAGCTATGGCATTAATCAAATTAAAGATATAAAAGATGTTGAACAACTGCAAAAAGATTTCGGATTGCCAAATGCTAAAGCGTGTCAACTTGTAGCTTGTTTCGAGCTTGGAAGAAGACTTTTTAAAGAAGTACCGCCCGGTGCTATCTCGCGAACAATCACTTCTCCTGAAGATGTTTATGAATTCGTAAAAGATATGCGGGAACTCAGAAAAGAAAAATTGCGTGGCCTTTATCTTAACGCGAGAAATCATGTGATTTATAAAGAAGATATTTCTATAGGTACCCAAACAGCAAATCTTGTTAGCGTTAGCGATATCCTCAGGCCGGCAATTGAATATGCCGCGGTAGGGGTAATAATTGTACATAATCATCCGTCAGGTGATCCCGATCCGAGTGATGAAGATATAGAAATAACTAAAAAAGTAGTTGAAGCAACAAAATTATTTGATATTACATTACTTGACCATGTAATTGTCGGTAAAGACGGGTTCAGGTCGTTGAATGAGATGGGATTGATGTGAAAATTAACCTAATTAACCTAATTTCTAATTAACCTAAATAATGTCCAATGATTAAAAACCAAAATTGGTGGCTTGGGCATTGTATTTTGGGATTTGATTAGATCAATTAGGTTAATTAGAGCAATTAGAAATTTTAATAACCTAACTTTAAATTAGTGAAACTATCACTTAAAAAAAAATTCCCCCTTTCTCTCTTTCTAATCAGTTATGCCGCTTTTGCAGCCGGACCGATGGAAAGTGGTGAAACATATTTTTTAAAAGCCCGTTATGGTCTTGCGGCATCTTCTTATAGTAAAGCGCTGACTTATGATATAAATGATAACAACAGAGCGAATTGCTGGTATATGCTCGGTCAAAGCTATCTTATGATGGGCGAATTCAGCAAAGCCAAAGACGCATTTTCAAAAATCACAGCAAAATATCCGAAAACAGATTGGTTAGCCGGAGCATATATTGGGTTAGGAGATGTATATTATCATGAAAAAAAATATGATTCCGCGATTAAATATTATGAAAAAACTATGACTTCAAAATATTTATCACAACACGGCTCATCAATTTATTACAGACTTGCAAAAGCACATCGCGCGAAGAATTATATTACGAAAGCGAAATATTATGAAGGTATCATTCGCGACAAATATCCTGACAGTCTTGAGTCAAGAATATCTCTTCAAAATAAAAGCGGCAGTTCTTCATCAAGGTCTGCATACTCTTCATCAAAAAAACATGCTGTTCAGGTTGCATTTTCCACTCGAGCCGATTTTGCGCAAGACTGTTCAAACAAATATAAGAAGAAGGGATATGACGCTTATGTAGATGTAATATCTTACAAAGGAAAGACACGATACAGAATACTTGTTGGAAGATATAAAAGCAAGGAAGCCGCGGAATTCCTGCAAAAAAAAATCAGAACAAAGGAAAAAGTGGAGGCTTTTGTAACAACGATAACTGACAATTGATATTAAAGTAATGCAAGCATCTTGCTTGCAGAAGAATTGAAACGATTTATAACAGAATTTTGACTTAATATTTATTCTTAACGAGAATCAATTTGCAAAATGCTGGAAATTTAATTTGACCTTTAAGGTCAAATTTCCTCAGCCGTGCCTGCAAATCATCATAAACCGGCACGGCATAATCATAAAATAAAAATGAACGATAAAACAGAAAAAAAAGAAACCCCTATGATGCGGCAGTACAATGCCGCTAAAAAAGAATATCCCAATTCAATACTCTTTTTCAGAATGGGTGATTTTTATGAGATGTTTCAGGATGACGCGATTGAAGCTTCCCGTCTGCTCAATTTAACACTCACTCGGCGCGATAAAAAAAATAATATCCCTATGTGCGGGATACCATATCACGCTGCAGAAGCATATATTTCTAAACTTCTACAGTTCAAAAAAAGAATCGCTATATGTGAACAGGTTGAAGATCCAAAAAAAGCAAAGGGAATTGTTAAACGACAGGTCGTTCGGGTTATTACACCATCAACAACTTTTAACGAACGTCAACTCCCCGACCGCGCGAATAATTTTCTTGTTTCGATTTATGTTCGTCCAAAAAATGATAATAAAATAGGTCTTGCAGTAATTGACATTACAACCGGAGCTTTTGAATTAACGGAGCTGCAGGATTTTGATTCGCTAAAACAGGAGTTAACAAGAATTCAACCGGCAGAAATTGTTGTTCCGGATTATTTATCATTCGAACAATTCCAAAATAATCTCGATGATGAATCCGCACTTGTCGTCCAATTAGACAGTATATATTTTGATGACGGCAAAAATATTTTACTTAATCATTTTAATGTTTTGTCACTTGAAGGGTTTGGCTGCGAAAATTTAACATTCGCTATTTCTGCAGCGGGAGCTGCGATGAAATATGTTCAGGAAAATCTTCCTGAAGCATCATTAAGTCACATTCGTTCTCTCCATGTTTTTAACAGGCATAATCATCTTGTGCTTGATAATGTTTCAGCGCGAAATCTTGAATTAACCCGCTCGATGCGGGACGGTTCTGCAAAAGGGACTTTGCTTGAAGCTTTAGATAATACAGTTACTACAATGGGCGCGCGAATGTTGCGTAATTGGATTAACGCGCCGCTTGTTGACATAGAAAGAATTAACAAGCGACATAACGCTGTCGAATCAATTTCTTTAGCACAAAATATCATTCAGGCAGTTCAGGAAACTTTTCGCGGAGTTGCTGACATTGAACGTCTTACAAGCCGGTTATCAACAGGTTATGGTAATCCCAGGGATTTATCATCGTTACGCTCAAGTTTACAGGCAGTCCCAATTCTTCGTGAACAAGCGGAAGAAATAATCGCGTTAGAAAGTTCCCGTTATTTATTACCTGAAGAAGCTGAAAATTCTACTTCCGCTTCCCTGCTAACGGAAATAAAAAATAATTTGACTGAACTTCCGGAATTGAAAAGTTTGCTTGAAACAGCAGTTGTTGACGACCCGCCATTGAAATTACAAGACGGCGGAATTATTAAAGAAGGCTATAATGACGAACTTGACGAATTGAGATCATTATCAAAAAACGGTAAGAATTGGATTGCCAAACTTCAAATTTCTGAATCTGAACGTACCGGAATCAGATCGCTCAAAGTTGGCTTCAATAAAGTGTTCGGTTATTACATTGAGGTAACAAAACCTAATCTTCACCTCGTTCCGGAAGACTATATCAGAAAACAGACAATTGCAAACGGCGAGCGATTTATCACGCAGGATTTAAAAGAAATGGAGTCAAGAATTCTTAACGCCGAAGAAAAATCAAAACAACTTGAATTTGACCTCTTTCAACAGCTTAGATTGCGCGTCGCAACCGAGAATTCGGAGTTGTTAAAACTTGCCAATTCAATTGCGGAATTTGACGTTCTTCAAAATCTTGCCTGGATCGCTTTACAAAGAAATTTCTGCAAACCGGTAATTAATGATTCTGATAAATTTGAAATTATCGCCGGCAGACATCCGGTTGTAGAACTCCTGCTTCCAAGCCGGCAATTTGTACCAAACGACTGTAAATTAAACACAAATGACGCTCAAATAATTATTCTTACCGGCCCGAACATGTCGGGTAAATCTACATACATTCGCCAGGTAGCCATTTTAACCATCATGGCACAGATGGGAAGTTTTATTCCGGCTGAATCAGCAACTATAGGAGTTGTTGACAGAATTTTTACACGCGTTGGCGCGAGCGATGAACTTACAAAAGGACAATCGACATTTATGGTTGAGATGTCTGAAACGGCAAATATTTTAAATAACGCGACTCCGAAAAGTCTTATCATTCTTGATGAAATTGGTCGCGGGACTTCCACTTATGACGGCCTGTCAATCGCCTGGGCGGTTATAGAATATTTATATAACTGTCCGAATGTAAAAGCAAAAACTCTTTTCGCGACACATTATCACGAGTTAGTTCAACTCGAAGAACAATTACCGGGAATCGTAAATTATAACGTTGCGGTAAAAGAATATGAAGGTAAAGTAGTTTTCCTTCACGAAATCGTTCGCGGGGGAACTGACAGGAGTTATGGAATTCACGTTGCCCAACTTGCCGGAATACCCGATCCGGTAATTTTGCGAGCGAAAGATATTCTATCGCATCTTGAGAGTTCACATGAAGAAAAAGCTGTTATGGAAGTCAGGCAGGAATATCAACAACCGATAGAAGTAGAAAAAGAAACTATAAGCATAACGGAAGAAACTGAAGATCTGGAAATTCCGGAAAAAGAAATTCCAGAAGAAGATACGGACAATGAGGTTTCTCCGATTTCCACTGAAGAAAAAATTGAGGTTGAAGAGCCACCCGATAAACCTGAAGAAGTTAAAGAGGATTTAGATCAACAGTTGTCGTTATTTTAGGTAGAACAATTAAAGAATTGTTGCAGGACGATTAAATATTAATATTTTTTTTGCAAAATAATTTAGTGGCAGCAACGAAGTAACGCGGTATTCCGATATTAACACCACGGCAAGCTCATCAACTTCTTGATGAGATC
>JAOZNZ010000132.1:0-5251 GCA_029933535.1 bacterium
TTCAGAATATTTTGGATCCGTTTACTGCGTCCCTACAGGACGCTTTTTGTGATTTCATCATTTTCCCCGCGCTAAAGCACGGGGCTATAAAACTCTGTGGCTTCGCCACATTATAAAGTTAACCCTTTTCATTTTTTCATGTCTTATTTGACAGAACCGAAAGTTCATCGTTTAGTTCAGAAAAAGAATTAATATTCCGCCATGCTGCAACAAAATTATTTGGAATAACAGGAGAAATGATTTTTGAATTTTCAGCGATTTTGTTAAGCATGAACTTTTCTTCAAAAGCAAGTTTTTCGATAATATGTTGACTTCGAAAATCGTAATAAGCAGGCATCGTTTCTACGCCGGGAGAATTTTCTATTCTCGGCATTATGCCCCATACGCCCGGCACGCGCTGCGAAAGCAGCCACTGCATTGCGCTCCCGGAAATGTCCGGCTGGTCACAGGCTGCAACAATCCAGGATACACAGGGTGCCCATCTCATTGCGGCAAGCATGCCGGACATTGGGCCGTTGATAAATGGTGCATCCGGCAATCGCGTATATTCGATTAACTCTTTTTGAATTTTTCCGGCGCCAACTATAACAATTTTTTGAACTACCGGTTCAAGGTTTTTAATAATTCGCTGAAGCCAGCTTTCACCATTTTCTATTATTTCATGTTTTGGTTTTCCCATGCGGGAACTTTTTCCGCCGATTAGAACGCATCCGAAAGCCGGAGTTTTTAACCACTGTTTTTTTATAAATTCCGTAATAATTTTTAGCGCAGGATCTAATCGATTTGCAGACCACGGTAAAACTGCTGTTATATTAGAAACATCGTCCGGCGGGGATTTTTCTTCTTTTTTTGACAACCAGATTTTTTTTATGGGAGTTTTTTTATGCCCTTCGACAAGAATAAGGTCATATTTATTTGCTAATGATTGAAGTTGAAAATCAGAATATTTATCATCAATAGATTTGTGCTCTCGCGAAAGAGTTTCGTCTTGAGAGTGCAATATGACGTCTGCATAGGATTTGAATAATCTGTCGCTGTCTTTTCCCGGATGATCAACATTCAAACGATGAGCATCATGTTTTACAACGGCAATGTTAATGCCAAGTTCGCGGAGCTTTGGCAGCAACTGCACAAGAAGAGTTGTTTTGCCGGAACCGCTCCAGCCACAAATTCCAAAAACAGGAAGGTTATCTATTTTCATTTTTTTGTTATCGGCCTCTACCGTTTTATAATTTTTTTGCCACGGAACATTGGGAATCCGGCGTATGCCCGGACACAGATAGACACAGAAAAAATAAATACAAAAATTGATTGTAAAAGAAAGTTTTATTCTTTCAAGTCAAATAATTATTAAGCCTTTTCCGTGTCAATCTGTGTGTTCCGTGGGCAAACTTTCAAATGTGGGATGACAATGCATATCGGTATTGAATCATTCCCAGAAAGTAAATTCAGCCTTTTCCCCTTTTTTTATTTCCGTATTTGCCGGAACAGCAAAAATACCGTCAGCTTCTGCTGACGAAATTAAATCTCCGGAACCATGTGAATTTATGGGCTCAAGAAATGTTATTCCCTCTAAACAAACAAGTTTTGCAAGTCGGAATTCCGTTCGGGACTTTTTCGATTTTACAGCGCACCCAACAGGCAAAAACAATTTCCGACAACAATCTTCTTTTAGAAATCCCGACATTTTGCGGAGTCCGGGCAAAACCAGTTCATAAAAACCTGTCAATACACTTAAAGGATTTCCCGGCAACCCGAAGATGTGTTTGTTGTTCCCAAATGTAGCATAAAGAAAAGGTTTGCCGGGTTTCATCTGAACTCCATGAATATGAATCTCCGCTCCTATCTTTTTTATTGCGTCCGGCACAAAATCATATTTGCCAACTGAAACACCTCCGGTAAGAATAACTACATCATTATCTGCAACTAATTTTTGTAATTTAGTTTCAAGAATTTGAGAATCATCCGGGGAAATTTCTAATTTGGAACATTTTAAACCGGATTTTCTCAAAGCTGCCTCTAAAGACGGTCCGTTGGAATCTCGTATTTGATAATCTTTTATTTCACAGTCGGAGTCTAACGGAAAAAGCTCTTTTCCGGTATTTAATATTGAAACTTTTGGCTTTTTATAAACTTTTACTACGCTTTTCCCAACAGATGCACAAATACCTATTTGTGCCGCGTTAAGTTTTTTTCCGGATTTGATAACCATGTTTCCTTTCCTGACTTCTTCTCCCTGCTTGCGAATATTCAATCCCTCTTCGGCAGATCCCAAAATTGTAACATAATCACCAACTTCTTCTGTGACTTCCACTTTTACAACTGTGTCAGCGCCAGATGGTAAAACAGCTCCCGTCAAAATTCTTGCGCAAGTATTTTGTTCGACAATTGGGCATTCTGAAGAGCCGGCGGCAGTCTCCCCTATCAACTTCAACTGTTTTGGACAATTAACCACATCCGCCGCGCGCACGGCGAAACCGTCCATTGCGGAACGGTCAGTCGGCGGCAAATCTCTATCTGCGAATATTTTCTCCGCGAGGCAAAAATTTTCAGCATCGCACAAAGAAATATTTTTAATATTCAGTTTTTGAGCTTGTTCAAGAATAATTTCCAGTGCTTTTTCAAATTTCAATAACATGTATAAAGTGTAACATTTAGCTGTTATTTTGTCAAAACACAAATAGACACGAAAAAATAAAATTATTTTGCAGAACAATGAACAGCAGAACAATTAAGAAACAAATATAAAATAAAATCATTTTGCTGTAAATCATTTTGCTGTAAATCATTTTGATTTTATTATTTATTGACAAAAATCTTTTATTATGGTATCATATTACTAATTAATCAAAAATTCGTTTTGAAATTGTCCTCATCTATTAAGGAAAACTATGAAATTAACTAAAAGAGAATTTCTCCAACTGTCTGGCGGAACTATTGGCGCTCTACTTCTGTCTCAAACTAAAGCCAAGTTGCTATTTGCTGACGAGACTTTTTACATTGATAAAAAAGTTGTTCCGGATTCGTGGAAAAAAGGCGTGTGCCGTTATTGCGGAACAGGCTGCGGAGTTGAGGTAGGAGTTAAAGACGGTAAAGTGGTGGCAATCCGCGGTAATAAAAATTATCCCGTTAATAAAGGTTTATTATGTCTTAAAGGACTATCGCTTATGCATGTTGTCCATTCAGACGAAAGAGCTGTGAAACCTTATATAAAAAAGGATGGAAAATTTGCCGAAACAAACATGGATGACGCTCTGGATTTGGTTGCCGATAAAATTAAAAAAACTGTTAAGGAGCATGGTCCCGATTCGGTTGCTCTTTATGTAGGAGCTCAAATATTTACTGAAGAAATGTATGTCGGTAATAAATTGTTCAAAGGTTTAATCGGAACAAACAATGTTGAAGCAAACGCACGTTTATGCATGTCAAGCGCTGTCACGGGATTTCTTACAACTTTTGGTTCGGATGAACCGCCAAGCGGATATCACGACATTGAAAAAAGCGACTGTTTTTTTCTTATTGGCACAAACACTGCTGAGCAGCATCCTATCCTTTTTGCCAGAATTTTAAAGAGAAAAGCAGAAAATAAAAACGTTAAAATTATAGTTGCCGATCCGAGATTTACACCTACCGCAGCTCATGCGGATTTATGGCTGCCGTTCTATCCCGGAACAGACCTTGCTTTGTTGAACTCCATGGCTTATGTTCTTGTTAATGAAAATCTTATTGACAAAGATTTTATTGATAAACATACTACATTCGCTGAAGGAGGCGGTCCCTGGGGCGAACAGAAAAAACTAAATTTCGATGAATTCAAAACATTCCTTGAAGATTATAAACCTGAAGATGTTGCGGAAAAGGTAGGAGTGGAAAAAGAAAAAATTATCCAGGCCGCAAGACTTTTTGGCAACTCCAAAAGCGCTGTAACAATGTGGACTATGGGTTTTAATCAGCGCAAATGGGGTACATGGGCTAACAATCTGGGTTATAACCTCCATCTCTTGACAGGTAAAATTTGCAAGCCGGGCTCTACTGCCATCTCTCTTACAGGTCAGCCAAACGCATGCGGCGGAGTTCGTGAACAGGGAATGCTGTCTCATATTCTTCCGGGTCACAGAAAAGTTGCTGTTCCAAAATACAGGGCGGAAATGGAAAAAATCTGGGATATTCCCAAAGGTTCTATTTCGCCAACTCCGGGACCTCATACAATGAAAATGTTTGACCAACTCGGTGATAAAATTAAGCTAATATGGATTGTGTGTTCAAATCCGGCACAAACACTTCCAAATTTGAACAAATTTTTCCCGAAATTCGAAAAAGCATTTGTAATTGTTCAGGATATCTTTCCACCAACCCAGGTTCAAACCAATAAATTCGCTAATGTTACCGCTGAATTTGCCGATATCTTTCTGCCAAGCGCTTTTTGGATTGAAAAAGGCGGAGTTTTTGGTAATACTGAAAGAAGAAGCGGTCTCACAGAAAAAATTGTTGAGCCGCCTGAGGGACTTTTGGCAGACTGGGAAATTTTTGTTGAAGTAGCAAAAAGAATGGGGTACGAAAAAGAATTCAAAAAATATACTGATATGGAAGTTATCTGGGATGAATACCGGCTTGCTACTAAAGGACGTGATGTTGATCTTTACGGCGCCGATTATGAATTTCTCAGAAAAAACGAAAGCGCTCAATGGCCTATTTTATCATCTAAGGAAGGTGGCACAAAAGATCGTTACATATACCCTGATGACAAATATTTAAAGAATTTGGTTGACACAGGAAAAGTAAAACTTCCGGATGACAAAATATTTTTCTACGGAAAAAAAGACGGCAAAGCTATTATTTTTAAACGTCCTCAAAAAGATCCGGCAGAAATACCTGATAAAAAATATCCGCTTTACCTGACAACCGGACGCGTTGTTCACCATTGGCATACGGGAACGATGACTATGAGAGTTCCATGGCTGAAGAAAATGGTTGGAAAATCTTTCATTGAAATCAATATTGAAGACGCGAAAAAGAAAAATATTAAAAATGGCGATGATGTCAATGTAATTTCACGCAGAGGAAAATTGGTTTTGGAAGCCAAAATCGTTGATACTACTGACGGTAAGAAAAAAGGAGTTGAGGAACGTGTTACAATTCCTCGTCCGGGCGTAGTTTTCATCCCATTTTTCGACGCTGAAAAACTGACAAATTTTCTTTGCGTTGACAGTTACGATGATATGTCAAAAGAACCTGAATACAAAATTTGCGC
>JAOZNZ010000132.1:5351-8146 GCA_029933535.1 bacterium
GAAGCACACGAATCATTAGGAGAAAAAATGGCTAAGAAAAAAAAATATGGAATGGTTATAAACCTGAAAAAATGCCTGGGTTGCAAAACATGCACCATTGCTTGTAATACTGAAAATAGTGTGTTAACTACCAAAACATGGAATGTTGTTCTGGATACTATCGAAAACGATTATCCAAACTATAAACGGAAATTCATCCCCCGGCCCTGCATGCATTGTGACAAACCGCCATGTGTGAATGTTTGTCCTACCGGCGCTTCCAACAAAGATGAAAACACAGGAATAGTTTCTGTGAAACATAAAAAGTGTATTGGATGCCGCAGTTGTATGTCTGAATGTCCATATGAAGCGCGCGTTTTTAATTGGCGTACCCCTGAAAAAATGATTTCGGAAAATCCGGCTGTGCCTATAAGAAGAATTGGTGTTGTAGAAAAATGTACTTTCTGCTTTCACAAAATTAGAGATGCTGAGAAAAATAATCTGCAGGCCGGAACTACAATTAAAAATTCCGATAATCAGAAAGTTGTTTCACCGGCATGTGTCAGCGAATGTATAGGAAAAGCGCGCTACTTCGGCGACCTGAATGACCCGGAAAGCGAAGTGGCTGTATTGCTTAAAAACAACAAATACACGCGCCTTGCTGAAAAGGCTGAAACTGAACCTAATGTTTATTATATTGGCTGATAATTGTGTCAACTTTCAGATGGCATAAAATGCGAATAATAAACAAAATCAAGTGTAGCCGCAAGCGATTCCGCTGAAGCGGGAAAGCTTGTGGAACTCTGCGATAAAATCCACCGGATCGCTTCGCTCCCCGGCGGCTACATTAAATATTGTAAATCATAAGTAAATGAACTCTAATGAAAAATAAATCTATTCTACTGTTGGGATTGCTTGTTGCTGCTGCAGCTGTAATGTTTGTTTCCCAAACTACAAGCGGGTTGAGTGTTACCGGTCTCCATGAACCTGTAGTTTGGGGGGCGTATGTTGTATGCTTCACTTTCTTTGTCGGAGCAGGCGCAGGCATCTTATTAATTCTTTCGTTTTGTATGTTCCGAGAAGATATTGATATTTTTTTTAAATTACGATTAGCATTCTCTGCTTTTGTTACTTTGGGTTTGGCTGGAGTTTTTGTTATTCTTGATTTAGGAAGAATAGACAGATTTTATTATATGATTATTCATCCGCAGATAAAATCTCCACTTTTTTGGGATTTCGTTGCTATGAATTCTCTTATGATAGTAAGTGCTGCTTTTTGTTTTGTATTTTTGAGAAATGTTTTTTCAGAAAAACAGTTAAGTGAAAATCCGTGCCTGTGCGAACGCTTGATTTGTAAAATAACTTCTTTCAAAAAAGAAATCAAAGCACCGCCTGTTCTTTCAAAAATAGCAGCTCCGATAGTTTTGATAATTGTTTTAGTTGCTTACATACTAACAACACACGTTTTCACTCACTCAACAACACATCCAATTTGGAACAGTCCGCTGTTAAGCGTAATTTTTCTCTTATCTTCGATCGTCACGGCTTTTGCAATCGTTTTATTAATTGATAACCGCGGCAGCGATAAAGGCGTAATTTTTTCTAATACTTCTATTAAGCGCTTGCTAATGCTGTCTCTATTTGCCGAATTGATATTAGTTATTGTCAAATACAAGCTTGATATTAATAATCCTCTTATCGAAAATATTCCGTCACTATTTCCATTCTCTCTTTTAGTTTTTCTAATAGCCGGAACTGTTCTGCCTGCTGTTCTTCTTATAATTGCCGGAAAAAGTTGTGTTGTCTCACATAAAATTGTTCCTGTTCTTGTAATTCTTGGAGTTCTGTTCAGAAGAGCCGAAACCATCATACCGGCATACTATCAAAGATGGCTTCCATTTCCGTCAGGTGTTTCTTACATGCCGACTATCACAGAGGTACTTATAATTCTGGGTGTATGTTCCGCGGGAATAATTGCGCTAATTATTTCATTCAATTGCGTTAGTTCAAAGAATCTTATCGAAGAAATGAAGTGAAGAAAAAAAGTGAAATTCTTAAAAAACGGCTGAATTTGATCACTCCAGATCTGACCTCAATACAATAATGCAATTATGGAAAACCAACTCCAAAAAGGAACCAAGAACCAACACGAGTTAAATAATTACTAATAATCACTTCATTAGGATGATAATCTATTGGAAGTTGACATTGCGTATAATAATTTTTTAAATATTCGAAATCTTTTGGAGTATATAAACTACCAACACCATTACACATATTTTGTATAGGCGGGAATGAGAATTCGGTCGATGAATACTTACATTTATTCCACAGCACCATATTTTTATTATCCACAGTAACTTCCCTGACAACCATACCGTGCATTTTTATTTGATTAATTACATTAAAATCATAATATATGCCTGCCTTAATACCTGGAATTTTTCCTATAACTCCCGGATTCCTATCTTTTAAAAGACGCATTTCGCTTTTAGTAATTTCACTTACTCCGGTGAATTTAATGTAAAAGTAAGAGGAGCATAAGAAATTAGAAGGATTATTTGATGCATAAGCATCTTCAATAAGAAATTTACCAATGGCAGTTTTCTTTTCACTGATTATCTTTTTGTTAATGCGCCGAGGATTATTTGTTGAAAATAAATCTTGTGAAACTGCCTTTATATTATAAGAAAATAGTGTGAATAATATATATATAGCAAAATTGTAAGTGGTATTAGTTTTCATTAAGTTAGCTACTTTTTTGGATCTGGGGTCGGACCTGGGGTGTTCAAAATAGGAGGTTTTTCGCCAGATAC
>JAOZNZ010000727.1 GCA_029933535.1 bacterium
CCGGTGTACTCCCGTCAGTGCCGGTGTACCATGAAAAAGTGCTGCTGAAAGCCATGTAAATATCAGGATCCCCGGGGTCAAGATCAGAACCGTTAAGCGCATTTGCAAGGGAAGCCGGATATAAAGTATTTGCCAATGGCGCGCCTGTAAAATCGCGCCGAAGAGTAATTGTACCGCTATGACCTAAAACACCGGGCGGCAAATTATCCACCCAGCCTGCATTAATTGTAATCGGTACAGATGATTGAAGTATACTTTCCCAAATACCTGCGGCGAATGTAAACGCGTTACTCACATCCGCCGGCCAGTTTACAGTATGGTCTCCCCATTTTGCGTCCGGAGAATTAGCCGGCAAAAAATTAATTTGGACAGTTGAAGTTTTAACTGCCTGCATTTGATTATAAAAAATTGCCGGAGGAGCGACATGGAAATCAATAACGCGAGGATCGGCAATCAGGATGCCTGTAGGCGCGGTGGCAGTTATTTTTTCAGGCATCTCGGATTGCGAGTTATATCGCGCAAAAGCAGATGATGTTATTAAACACAAGCAGCCAAAAATCATATTTAGTTTTTTTCTAGTAATCATAATAAACTCCTATAGTTAAATCTAAGATAAATTATTTATTCTGCAAAATGATTGACAGCAGAATAATTTTCATTTTATAGTTTTTTATTTTCATTTAAATTAATAAACTTGTTGGTATTAAAGTTATATTGAAATTCTTAAACTTAAATAACGCAGTAGGAAGATGCTATTTTTTAAATCTTTAACCCATTGGGTTAAAGCAATGAATTATGAAAATCTCCTGTTCATCGTGGTTTTTGAGCTTTTTATCTTTTTAACTGTGTTATTTAGGTTAAAATCTTTTCGTCAATAAATATGGGCTATAACACCCTCATTTCTAATCTGAAAACTTATTTTTTTTTAAAATCATTTTGCTGTTAATCATTTTGCAGAATAATTTTTATTTTATTGTTTTGAATTTTATATCTCTTTTGTTAAAATTTACCCATTGAATAGCCTTTAAATTAGTGTGATTTAAAATCCTCCTTATATTTGTTTCATACGAAATAAAATATTTTTTTAATCCGGAGAAATGAAATGCTATTTTTTCATCAAGTTTGCAAATTTTTTGTTGACCCACAATCCTATCTTGCCTTAATATCTCTATTGGTTTAATAACTTCATCTTTTCCACCCAAAAAATAAATTGTTGCTTCGCGATATAAATCTACATCCAAAAAAGCTCCCCAGTCATTTAACAAATCAGATATAATATCAAAAAATAATTTTGAATTATTACTTAGATTAATAAATTCATTGGTATTTAAATTATAATTCATTCTATCTTTAAAAGTGAGATTTGTAGAAACAAACTCATATTCAGCCGATGAAGTTCTGAAATTAATTAGTTTTCCGTGTGAAATATTTGATAATAATAAATAGTTTATTAATTGTTTTTTGTGAATTCCAGTTAATTTATCTACTGCTTTTATTTCGTAAATACAACTATTCTTAATCAAAAGATCTAAATAATATTTTTTAAAGAAATCTTTATGTTTTACACATATTTCAATTTCATTTTTTGCTTGAAAGCCCATTTGGGTCGCTATATAATTTAATTCATTATGATATATTTTTTCATCATAAAAACGACCAATGTCATTATGAATGTCAAACACACCTTTCATAATCTTTTCATCGATACAATGAAATTCTTTTTGAGTAATTCTTTCTATTTTCTCATTGATAAATACCGGCATATAACTCCCTCATTTCTAATCTGAAAACTTATTTTTTTTTAAAATCATTTTGCTGTTAATCATTTTGCAGAATAATGGGTACAGCACACACTTTTGCTACATATTGGTTAGTCCAGTTTGCCTATATCAGTTATCTTGGTGCTCTCAAAATAACTCCTATGTATTTTTTTTGTTAACTGCTATAATATTATAACATATTTTGACGTTAGATGTTTGAAACTTGAAACTTGAAACTTGAAACTTGAAATTCGATATTGGATCTTAAACTCCCCTCCTTGTTGAGGAGGGGTGCCCAAAGGGCGGGGTGGTTCTTTGA
>JAOZNZ010000728.1 GCA_029933535.1 bacterium
TTTTTTGTTAACATTATTTGGTCAACGCCAATTAAAGAATTAGAAGATAATACATCTTCTGCCACAAAGACCAAATCAGTAAAGTTTGTTTTCAAAGAGAAAGTTCCAAAATTAATTCGTTTTACAGTATGCGGTCCCGCAATTGAACTATCGCCAGAATTTTCATTTATTTCCTTAATTAAATCATTGGGTTTAAATACCGCTACAGTTTTATTTGTAATCGAAAACTTGGGCTTAATTTCTGAAAAAATGGTCAGCGGATACGAAATATTCGCTTTTTGATTATCAACTAAAACATGAAAATTCCCGTAATCTTTTCCTAAAGTTATTAAAGCTGATAATTTATATTCTCCTTCTTCTTTAACAGGAACTTTAAATGTTAAAGATTCTCCTGATTTAGAAGGAATAAATAACACCTGACCGCTTCCCGTCCACAAATTAAATTTTTCATTAGAAGCAAGAGCGCTTCTTTTCTGAACTTCAACAGTTGAGTTTTTAGTTACAGTAAAATTAACATTTTCAGCTTCAAGCCACAAAGTCTTACTTCCGTGCATTGCGGTATAAACACAAAGAGATACAATTGTAATAACCATTAAAGCCCACCAAATTCCGAGATTTCTGAATCCTTTATATTTTTTTCTTTCATTTTCCGGAATTCTAAGAGCACTTTTTGACCAGATTACACCAACAAGTTCACTTTCAGCTTTAGGTTTTGTGAAGAAAGAAAGAATTACCAAAATTAGTATCGAAACACAAAACACAAAGAACGTGTGATACATAAAACTATTATAAGGCTGTAATAACGGAATCATCGGAAAAATGACAAAAATCGTTAATGGCAAAACTATAATAAATCCAAATATCATTGTAACTGTAGCAGCAGCCGGCGTAATTTTTTTCCACATAATACCAATTAGAAAACAAGCCGAAATAGGCGAAGCAATATAGAAGAAAACTGTCTGAATAAGTTTAAAAACTGTTATTCCCGGAAACGACGCAAGAATTAAAGCTATAACAATACCAACAATCATAATAATAACTCCACTCAACCGGCCTACAAAATGCAGTTCTTTGTCTCCTGCTTTTTTTCTGAAAATTGATTTATAAATGTCTAAAGTAAAAATAGTAGAAGACGAATTGGTTATCGCGCTAAGTGTTGACAGAATTGCACTGGCAAGCCCGGCAAGTACAAGACCTATGAATCCTGCCGGAAGAAATTGATTAACCATAAAAGGCCACGCCTGGTCGCCGTCGCTAATGTTTGATTGAAAAAGATAAAAAGCAATAATTCCGGGTACAACTACAATAAATGGAAGAAACGCTTTGCTGAAACCAGCCATAACAATTCCCATTCTGGCATCCCATTCACTTCGGGCTCCTAAACATCTTTGAACCATAAACTGATTAGCACAGTTATACCAAATCCCAACAGAAAAAATTCCTGCCACCCAACCTGTCCACGGAATCATTTCATGTTGCGGCGAATAAAAAACAATAAATTTTTCCGGCATAGAAGCCATCAGGTTTGAAATTCCTCCCGCGTAATGCAAGCCGAAAATTGTAACGACAATTCCTCCTGCCATAAGCAGGATATATTGGAGAAAATCTGCCCAAACGGCAGACAAAAGTCCACCATAAATTGTGTAAGAACCAGCCGCGACAGCGAGAATTATTATTCCCATTGTAACGCTTACCTGAGGAAAAAAGACATTAATCGCTTTTGCGCCCGCAAACATAACACCGCCAAGCATTGCAATAACGAGACCAACAATCATAACGGTCGCGTAAATGTATCTACAACTTTTGTTGAATCTTTTTTCAAGAAATTCCGGCATAGTGGAAACATTTCCTCTCATATAAAAAGGAAGGAAGATCCAAATAAGAGCAGAAAAAGTAAATACATTTCCCCATTCCCAGTTGGCAACAGCCATCCCATATAAAAATCCCCATCCAACCATTCCAATGAAATGTTCAGTAGATACATTCGAGGCAATAAAGGAAGCGCCAATAGCGTACCAGGGTAATTTTTTTGATGCTAAAAAATAATCGGAAGCTGATTTTGTTTTACTTCTTGCCGC
>JAOZNZ010000133.1:0-1335 GCA_029933535.1 bacterium
ATTGAAATGATTGAAATGATTGAAATGATTGAAATGATTGAAATGATTGAAATGAGCCGGGAACATTTCAATTTCGTATTAATACTAAATTCATCCCGATTGACCGGGATGAATTTCCAAGAGCGACTAACACTTAACAACAAACTAAAATTATGGAAAAAATAAATGTAGCTGTCATTGGCGTTGGACATCTTGGAAAATATCATGCTAAAATTTGTGCTGAAGATCAAAATGTCAACTTAATCGGTGTAGTTGATTCTAATAAAGAAAATGCGGATAAAGTTGCTGCAGAACATAATGTTAAATCCTTTACCGATGTATCGGAAGTAATTGACTTAATTGATTCTGCACACGTAGTTGTTCCAACAGAATTCCATCATGTTGTAACGTCGAAATTACTCAAGGCGGGAAAACATGTTTTGCTTGAAAAGCCAATGGCTTCGACTGTTGAAGAAGCAGATGAACTTCTTTCTTTGGCGAAAGAGAATGATTGTATTTTGCAAGTTGGACATGTAGAACGATTTAATCCTGCAGTAATTGGCATACAAAAAGTATTAACGCAACCGATTTTTATTGAAGTCCATCGTCTTTCTCCCTTCAATCCCCGCGGAACAGATGTGAGTGTAGTTTTAGATTTAATGATTCACGATCTGGATATTATACTTTATCTTGTTGATTCTGAAGTTGAACATATTGACGCAGTAGGTGTTTCAGTTCTTACAGACACACCCGACATTGCAAATGTAAGAATATCATTTGCTAATGGCTGTGTGGCGAATGTTACAGCATCACGTGTCAGCGCGGAACGCATGAGAAAGATAAGGTTTTTCCAGAATGACGCATATATTTCACTGGATTATGTAGCACAAAACGCTAAGATTTTTAAAAGGCAGGATTGGCAGATCATCGATGAAGAAATTAATTTTTCCGGTGAGCGACCGCTTCAAAAAGAAATCCAAAGTTTTATACAATGTATAACTGATGGAACCCGGCCGGAAGTTTCCGGTGAGGATGGAAGAAACGTTTTAAAAGTGGCTGAACAGATTGAAAAATCAATAAAAGAACATCTCGACCGATTAAAGGAAAATCATCCGGCAGTGAGCAGTACTTCGTAGTGGAGTCAGGTGTCAGGTGTCAGGTGTCAGTAACCTAATAATAAATATTCCTGACGAAGTAACACTGTAGTCGCGTCCATATCGAATTTTCAATAACTTGAGAGTTGAGAATTGAGAATTCGGAGTTGAGACTTAATAACAAAGAAAAGTTCCAATATCGAATTTTCAATTTTCAAGTAAAAAGTAAGGGAAATAGGCCGAAAAGTCCAATAAGTCCAAT
>JAOZNZ010000133.1:1435-8120 GCA_029933535.1 bacterium
TCAATTTTCAAGTAAAAAGTAAGGGAAATAGGCCGAAAAGTCCAATAAGTCCAATAAGACAAATAGGACAAATAGGTCCAATAGGTCCAATGAGTCCAAGGAGTCCAATTAGACCAATATGTCCAATATCTTTACAAAAAAAATTAGATTAGATTGTGCGCTTGCTGAATTAAAGTTTTATGACACTGTCGAGAAGGCAAATCGTGCGATTCTTGCCGGTGAAATAGAAATTAACGGCGATAGAAACATAAAACCGGGCATAGAAGTAAAAATAAAAAAACACGCTGACGAAAAAGAAATATTTTACAACGGTAAAAAATTAAAAATTGTTATCAGAAATAAATGTCCTTACGTCAGCCGGGGTGGATATAAACTCGCTGCGGCGCTTGATGAATTTAAAATAAATCCAAGTGGAATGACAGCTGTTGATATTGGTGCCTCAACGGGTGGATTTACCGATTGCCTGCTCCAGTGCGGAGCAAAAAAAGTTTATGCAGTTGACTGCGGAACCGGTCAGCTTCATTCTAAAATAAGGAATGACGATCGTGTAATTGTAATGGAGAAAACGAACGCGCGATATTTAAGCAGAGATTTAGTTCCGGGAATTCCTGATATTGTAGTAATAGACGTATCATTTATATCATTAAAAATGATTTTTCCGGTTGTGAATAAAATTGGCGCAAATGGTACAATAGTAGTTGCACTTATAAAACCACAGTTTGAAGTGGAAAAAGGAAAACATTTAATTAACGGCGTAGTTAAAGATGTAGACACTCGACAGGAAATAGTCAGTGACATTGAATTTTTTGTTTCTGAGTTAGATTGGAAATTAATTGGCGGAATCGAAAGTCCGATAATCGGTCCTGCAGGCAATCATGAATATTTATTAGCGGCACAAATATGAAAAAGACACTTGAAACATTTGAAAATGGGTGCGCGGGCATCGTTGCTAACGTTTCAAAAAAGCATACCGCTTCAGCAACGAAACTGGTCATCAATGAGCTGGAGAAGAATGGATTCAGTTGGAAGCTTGAGTCAACGACAGCCCAACACATAGATCACAAGGACAAAGGGATTCCATTATCCGAGTTGGCGACATGTATTACCTGGCTGATAATAATAGGAGGAGACGGAACAATTCTCCAAGCTGTAAGGTCAATTGCGGAGCATGACATTCCCCTACTTGGAGTAAATCCCGGACGTTCATTTGGTTTTATGGCTGACACTTTAATTGAGGAAGTGCCGGAAACGTTTAAATCCATCAGACGTTTGGAATTTGAAATAATAAAAAGGTCAATGTTAAAAGCTGAACTTTATTCATCAACAAACGAAAAGAAGTTTCTGCCTTCAGCACTCAATGACGTTACTTTTACTCACGGCGCGGAAGCTCGATTAATTTCCCTGAATGTAAATGTTAACGATGAATTATTAAGTTCTTATTCTGCCGACGGACTTATTTTTGCAACGGCGACAGGCTCTACCGCGCATTCAATGTCAGCCGGAGGACCGATACTTTATCCATCAGTTGAAGCGATAGCATTAACGCCGATTTGTCCGCACACGTTAAGTAACAGGCCGATAATACTCCCCCGCGACTGTAAGATAGAAGTTTATCTCAACAATTCAAACCGTGATGTACATGTTGCGATAGACGGCCAGGTAACCGAGAAGATGAATTCAAATGACAGAGTAGTTATTAGATCGAGTGATTATAAAGCACATTTTATACATTCAAAGCATCATACATTTGCGACGATTTTAAGAAAGAAATTAAAATGGACAGGCGATTTGAAATCCAAGTTTGGAGTTTAGGGACGATCAGAATTTAACAGAGAAATAATCAACAAGAAATTTTCAATGATAAAATAAATACAAATCCCCCTAACCCACTCCCGATGGAATAATTGGGATGTTCCACTTTATAAAAGGGGGAATAATTCCCCTCTTGAGCAGAATGTCCCGGTCGAAGCATCGGGAAGGGGTGGCGCGAAGCGCCGGGGTATGTTCTTAACTTTGTGATGACCGGCAAGCCGTTATTTCATTAGGAGACTTTCTTGAACTTGAGAATTGGGAGTTGAGAGTTCGAAATTGAGACTTACTAATTAATAAACAAAGAGAAGTTCCAATATCGAATTTTCAATTTTCAAGTAAAAAGTAATTAAGAAATTCTGACATGACCGTGCTGTAGCACGTTATTTCATTAGGAATATTTAACTAAAAATTAAAAATAAGGTAATATTATGCGAAGCGTATTCAGAGGTTCAGTTGTGGCAATAGTTACTCCTTTTAATCAAGACGGCTCAATCGATTTTGATTCTTTAGTACAACTCGTAGAATGGCATATCGAAAGTGGTACAAACGGAATCCTTCCGTGCGGAACTACAGGAGAAAGTCCCACTCTTTCACATGAAGAACATGATCTCGTTGTAGATTCAGTGATAAAATTTGTAAACAAAAGAATTCCGGTACTCGCAGGCGCAGGATCTAATTCTACCGCCGAAGCTCTCAGGCTGACAAAGCACGCTGAAGATGTTGGCGCGAGCGGTGCATTAGTTATCACTCCATATTATAACAAACCTACTCAGGCGGGATTAAAAGCACATTTTACAAAAATTGCTTCTGAAACAAATATTCCGATTGTAATTTATAATGTGCCCGGAAGAACAGGGATTTCTATTGCTCCTGAAACTGTTGCGGAACTTGCAGAACTTAAAAATATTGTTGCGATAAAAGAAGCAAGCGGATCGCTTGATCAGGCTTCATCTATTTTAACAAAATGCAACATTGACTTATTGTCAGGTGATGATTCATTGACAGTTCCTTTAATGTCAATTGGAGGGTGTGGTATTGTATCTGTTGTGGCAAACATTGTGCCCGGAAAGATGGCTGCATTAACTAAAGCAATGATGAAAGGCAACCTTCCCGCTGCCGAACAACTTCATCGCGAACTTTATCCATTATGTAAAGCAATGTTTATTGAAACGAATCCTGTTCCTGTAAAGACAGCGCTTTCACTCATGGGAAAGATCAAAGAAGTTTACCGTCTTCCAATGGTACCAATAAGTGATGCCAATAAAGGGATTGTGAAGAAAGCGATTGAAACTATTGGTTTGATCTGATTTTTGTGGAATAAAATACCAGATATAAAAATATTTTTCAAAAAGCAACTAATAATTACCCTGTAGGGGTAAAATAACTTAGCCCCGGGCAACGCCCGGGGTATTGATTTACCTCACATCACCCGCGACAAGAACTCATCAGCACGGTCGCGGAACACGATTAATACAAGATCCACAGGGCGATGCCCTGTGTTATTTCATTTTTGCCTTTCAGGCAAAATGTTAGTTTAGCCCAGTTTACCATATCTTTAGACGTAATTAATTTAAAGCTGACCGGACTGTAAAAAAGGTAAACCAGGCCATCATGAAAAACAGCATGCGGTGCCCAGGCTTTCTCGTTGTGGTCGGCAATAATAGGAGCGTCAGAATAACCGTTTGGTTCAATAAGTTGTTTGCCGACACCATGAGCCAAATAAATTTCATCTTCAGGAGTCGAGGGAAATTTTGGGGAAGTGATTCCTATAAGATGCCAAGAACCGTCCGTGTGGCGATAAACAGTATGGTCATTAATAAAATATCCAACAGAAATGCGAATCACATAATTCCGCCCGAAAAGGGCGACGCAACCAACCAAAAATGTTGATTTCAATCATTTTTATATGTTGTTTGTCGCAAAAAATGTACCGTCCTTTTCGGACGGAATACGTTTATCAATCGTATTCCTCGCATTAAAATGCGAGGCTAATTGCTTACGCCGCTTTGCGGCTAACCTCTTTTCGAGTAACCCCTATAGGGGTGCTCGAAAAGGTTTCATAATGAATTACTTACGATATTCAACGGGTTTTATTTCAGAACTCGGTCCTTTGTATCTTCTATATTTTTTATCATCGATACTTTTTTCACAAATTAGAACAGCGTTAACCGGGCATAAATTGTAACATTTCACACACAGCATACACTTATTCCCAAAAACTTTATCCCCATTTACATTTATAGAAATATTTTCTGATGGACACATACGGTAACATAAACCGCAATCAATGCATCGTTCTTTATTTATTGAAAAATGGGATTTATAGCCACTTCCTATCCAATATGTTTCTCTCTGAAGAGCGCCTTCAAGTCTGGCAATTGGACCTGTGCCATCAAGATTTTTTTTGCCTTTTAAAATATCAGCGCACACATTTGGTATTTTTTTTTCAGCTTTAGAAAGAATTTTATTTCTCTCGGCTTCTAAAGGAACTCTTTTCCAATAATTTTCAGGTTCAAATGGCAGGTTAAAATTAGTAGGCATAATAAAATGATTTGTATAAAAAACATCATAACCTTTTTTATCCATAATTTTTTTCCAATGGAAGCCGGTGTCACCATATAAAGCGCAGCAATTTCCAATAAGAAAAATCTTTTTACCATTACCTTCCGGCATATTTTGCCGGAATTCCACCATTGGATCGGGAGGATTTGAACCCCAAACAGGATAGAAAAAACCTGTCAAGTCGCATTCATCTTCAACAAATGCATTTTGATCGTTAATTATTTCATATAGTTTTACTGCATGACCCTGCTGCTCCATAATTTCCTGAGCTTTCAATGCAAGCCACAAAGTATTTCCTGTTGATGTAAAATATCCAATATTAATGCGCATAGATTCTCCTTCTTCACGTTTGTACGGTTCGGCGTTCTTCAAATGAACAAATGGCGGCATACGCCAGTTCAAGGGCGCGCCTGCCTGCACGGGCGTGAATTGGCGGTTCTTTGTCTGCACGGAATGCATTAATTATTGCATTGAAGTGCTTATCAAAAGTGCGATGGAATTCTCTGTCAACATCGTTGAAATAACCTGCTTCCCAAACCTCGCGTGTTTCGCTGTCGTTACGCTGCAAAGAAATTCCAACATGTCAAACCCGTGACACTGGGTCTCAATCAAATTCTCGTGATTGGGACAATTACCTCCCCCACCTGTGAATTGCGGGTACATTGCGCTGTCAGGTATATTCATCATCAGTCCTCTTCCCAAATTCGGTGACTAAACCGAAGGGAATTAAATTTTATACTTTGCTCAATAAATAACTGCGAATTTCAAAAGGACGAAATGCTAATTCCACCGGACCTGTTATTTCAATACTATCACTGATGGGGTCTTCGATACCGTTGCACGGCGTTATTTGGGTGAACGCCGGATCGCAGGACATTGTTCCGCTATTACTACGTCCATCGATTTCAACCAGTCTAATAACAAGGACTTCTGAATCGTCTTCGTGCTGTTTCCATGCGCAAAGGCGGATTCCTGATGCTGTAAGATTTACCGGTGCCGGCAGATTCGGCAGGTTAGTATCAATTGCCGTGCAAAACTGTGTATTACATCCTTCAGCTTCGTCCCAAACCGGATTACCGTTTTGCCATCCGCTGTGCGGTAAAATGCTGTAAGTCAACTGGTGTTGACCAAGATCAGCATCAGGATCCGGTGCCTGTGAACCTGTTAGCAAAGTCAGGCCAATGGTGTTACCGAGAACACTGTGTCCATATTTACAATCATTGATCAAAGCAACGCCGAACGCTTCTTCACTTATATCGCAATATCTTTGTGCGAGGAATTCAAATTGAGCACGGTCGCTGGGAAGATTGCGGTGCATCACCCTTTCATTAAAAGCGTAAGGAATGTCTGCACGGCAATGAGTTGTCGGCGCCATATCAAATGGGAAACGGACACGTAGTACACGATCGCGCTCCAGCCAATTGACATGAGTTTCAAAATCCAGACGAGGGCTATCGGCGCAAAGGTAGATTACTTGCTCGATAGTGCTCTTCCCAATACGAAATTCCAGACGAATACCGCTTCCGACCGGGCCATTACCAAGTGGAGTGAACGATTCAAGATGGACAGTATCGGAGAGCATATCCTCATAAAAAAAATCAATATCCCACGCCGGAAAACTATTGGGTTGATCGATAAAGAGCTCAATTAAATTACCCGGATTTTCAGCAGTTAAAAACGTGCGTTGCTGCTGCTTGTCAAAACCTTCAACAATACGACCGTTACTTGTATCAATACGATAACGTACAAACGCATTTTCCAGAACTGTTTCGTCCTGAGAAGTGGGTTCAGTTTTATCCGCCGGCATTGCCTTGCGAAGCGTACAAGCGCTATGGGCGGGAATGCGAACCAGAGCGTTTTCATCCTGGGAAGCCAAAACAGCATTACCGTCAGCAGCTTTCCAACCTTCAGGAAGAGAAATACGTTTTGTGACGTCGCATGGAGCAGGATTGTATAGTCCAAGCGTATCGGATTCATTTTCACCAAGTTTTGAAAATGTGCTGTCTTGAAATTGATCCAATTGTTTATCGACAGCATCATATTCCTGATGCGTATCAATATAGACCTGATTAATACTTGAGCCCGGAAGAATATCATGAAATTGATTGCGCAATAATTCGCGCCAGAGTCCGCGCATTGCAGAACGCTCGTCTAGCGATGCAAGCGTTAACAATTGCTCGATATATTGCAGACGTCTTTCTAATTGCCGGTTACGTTTTTTTACCAGAGCCTGTGTAGTTAAGGTAGCTCGATGGATTTCAAGGTAAAGCTCGCCTTCCCAGGTTGGCAGTTCATCCCAATGAGCTTCCAA
>JAOZNZ010000729.1 GCA_029933535.1 bacterium
GAAAATAGTTGCAGGAATGATGCTGAGAAATGTAAAAACGAAATTTTAAATTTGTTTTCCCGATAGAAATTAAAACAGCTGAAAGACCGATAAATAAAGACATTAAAGCGAATATTTTATTAAAAGTGCTTGAAAAGTGCATTATAACTATGCCCACAATTACCCACCTTGTTTTAATTAGTATAACATTCCTTAAATACGTTAGTTATATCATTATATTTTGGCTTATATTATTTTTTTGTGATGTAAAAACGCAAAAGGGGTTGACAAGTGGGAAAAAATGTGATATACTGTTCGCGAATTAAATTTGCTTCATTATAGTGTAACAAACAAATCAGAAACAAAAAGGTAGGAATCAACAATGTTTTCAGGTGAATTCTCATATAAAATGGACTCAAAAGGACGTGTGTCAGTACCAGCTCCGTTTCGCGCTTCAAGCGACGGAAGGTATTACATAACTTACGGCCCTGATTTGTGTTTGTTCGTTTATGATGAAGCCGGTTTTAAGGAACGTACAGAAATTCTTGCGCAGTTAGACGATTTTGATCCGAAAGTACGCCAGTTAAAGCGTGTGTTTTTTTCGGGTCCCGGTTTACAGGAATGTGATTCGCATGGCAGAATAAAAATCCCTGCTGTTTTTGCCGAATATGCCGGAATAAATAAAGATATAGTGCTGAACGGAATGTCATCGCATTTTGAGATATGGGGAAAAGAGCGATGGGATGAGCAGCGTCAGCAGGATATTGCGAGTTATTTTCAGAATTATAAAGAAATGACCAGTAAGGCGGTGAGCAGTGAGCAGTAAGCAGTAAGCAGTAATAGTTAATGTTAATCCGTTAAAAGGAATTAATGTGACCAAAACAGCCCCAAACGTGCATACTCCGGTTCTTGAAAAAGAGGCAATAGAGTTCATGAAACTCACGCCCGGGGCAAAATGTATCGATATGACTGTAGGGCTTGGTGGTCACGCGAAAGCGATACTCAGCAGAACTGACGGTAAATTGCTTTGCTTTGACAGAGATGCTGAGACGCTGGAAATAGCAAAAGAAAGATTAGAGGAATTTGGTTCAAGAGTAGAATTTGTTCATTCTTCTTTTGCTGAAGCAGGGGAACAAGCACGGTCGCACGATTTTGGAGAAGTTAATGCCGTATTATTTGATCTTGGAGTGTCATCACTGCAGCTTGATACGGCAGAACGGGGGTTAAGTCATAAAAATGACGGCCCGTTGGATATGCGGCTTGACCGCAGTGAAAAATTAACAGCCGCGTATATTGTAAATGCGTGGAAAGAAAAAGATTTAGTATCACTATTTCGTGAATATGGGGACGAGCCGCTTGCATTGCAGACGGCTCGAGCGATATGTAAGCAAAGACCGTTCACCCGAACAGTTGAGCTGGCAAATATAGTGGTTGAAGTATATCGCCGCCGTGGTTGGCGGCGTTCTAGAATTCATCCTGCAACGCGTGTCTTTCAAGCATTGAGGATGATGGTCAATCGTGAGCCTGATGCGCTGAAAGCAGGATTGTCGGAAGCGTTTGAGTTATTAGTTGAGGGCGGGCGAATGGTTGTGATAAGTTTTCACTCCGGTGAAGACAGGATAGTGAAGCGGTTTTTTGTGGAGCAAGGGAAGCGGTTAAATAGCGGTCAAATTCTAACTAAAAAGCCGATTACTCCATCGGCGGAAGAAATGCGTTATAATTCCCGGTCACGCAGTGCGAAGATGCGTGTGTTTGAAAAAGGTGTGAAACAACATGTCAAGAAAGTATAAAAGCAGAAAAAAGAATAATATATCACCGATACCAATTAATTACAAGATTGTAATTATTTTTGGCGCTCTTGTATTAATAGGATTAGCGTATTATTTAATTGACGCTCAAAGACAAATTATGATTCGTGATACGGGTTATAAGATGAACACAATGAGACAGGAAATTCAAAGAGCGAAAGATATGAATTCTAACCTGCGTGCCCGTCTGGCGAAAATGAATAAGCTTGAAACAATAATTATCAGATTAAAAGAGTATGGAATTAAATTAAAAGTTCCGCCTATTGAGAAAGTTTACAGACTAAAACT
>JAOZNZ010000730.1 GCA_029933535.1 bacterium
AAATCATTTAAATAAAGAATCTTTATTGTTCTAATTTTTAATTAATTATTCGTGTTTATTAGTGTCTATTCGTGGTTAAAAATAAATTCGTGAAATTCGTGTCTGAAAAATGAAAGTATTACATATCGGAAAATATTACTACCCCTACTCCAGAGGAATTGAAACTTATCTCAAACTCCTCTGCGAACGTCTTATTGAAGCGGTAGACCTGGAGGTCATTGTTGCTAATGATTCCGTCAAAACCGTTCATGAAGAAATTAACGGCGTGCGAGTAACCCGTCTTGGCAGGCTATTTGAACTTGCTGCCACGAGTTTTTGTTTTTCTCTGCCTTTTATTCTTCGCAGAAAAAAACCGGATATTGTTCATATTCATCTTCCAAACCCATGGGCGGAACTTTGTTATTTCCTTGCCGGTTGTCCCGGAAAGCTTGTAGTTTCATTTCACAGTGATATTATCCGCCAGAAATTTCTTTTACAATTGCACAAGCCACTGCACAGAGCATTTCTTAAAAAAGCGGAAAAGATAATTGTTGCAACACCCCGCCACGCGGAATTTTCACCTTTCTTATCCAAACTTCCAAAAGAAAAAATTGAAGTAGTTCATTATGGAATAGACCTCAAAGAAATCCAAAATTTTGATGAAAAGAAAAAAGAAGAAATTATTAAAAAAACCGGCAAACCACTTATCCTTTTTGTCGGCAGTCTGGTTTATTATAAAGGATTGGAAATTCTTCTTCAATCAATAAAAAAATCCCCCTCCCCCCCTTTAGAAAAGGGGGAATGCAATCGACATATTTTGTTGATTGGATCCGGTCCATTAGAAAATAAATTAAAAAATATGACTAAAGAACTTGGCATTGAAAAAAATGTTCATTTCTTCGGTAATGTTGATGAAGAAACATTAAAAGCAGCATTCAACGCCTGTGATGTTTTTTGCCTGCCGTCAAATTATCGCAGCGAAGCTTTCGGAATAGTTCAGCTTGAAGCTTTTGCGGCAGGTAAGCCGGTGGTGAGTTGTAACCTGCCGTCCGGTGTTCCTTATGTAAATCAGAATGGTAAAACAGGAATTATTGTTCCACCAAATGATCCTTCCGCACTTGCCGCGGCAATAAACAAATTATTAAGCGATGATGACTTAAGAGAAAAACTCGGCATACAGGCATTGGAAAGAGTAACAAAAGAATTTACCGCTGATCAAATGGCGGTAAATACATTGGCAATATATAACAAATTGATCTAATTAACCTAATTTCTAATTAACCTAAATAATGACCAAAATTCCAAAGCCCAACTGAATTGCTCATTGGATATTGAGTATTGGTTTTTTTTTAGAGTAATTAGGTCAATTAGAGTAATTAGAAATTCTTCCTAATTTACCCCTACATTCATCACTATGCTAACAGGAATCATCTTCGACCTCGACGGAACTATTATCGATACCCGCGAAGATCTCGCGCTTGCCATTAATTTAATGCGTGCGGATTATAATCTTCCATCTTTTACCGTAGAAAAAATTGCAAGTTATGTCGGCAACGGATCGCGAAAACTTGTTGAGCGTTCACTTGTAGAAACTGAATTAAATATTGATGAATCTCTGCAAAAATTTGTAAATCATTATTCACGACATCTTACCGATAATACTTATTGTTACAATGGCGCAATCGACACATTGGAAAAGTTAAAGGTCAAAGGTATCAACTGTGCAATTTTAACAAACAAACCTGAAACAGCGACACTTAAGATATTAAACGCAATGAATCTCGCACGTTTTTTTGATCCAATATTCGGTGGTGATTCAACTCCGTTTTTAAAACCTGATCCCGGGGCGTTAAATATAATAATTGATAAATGGGGTATTCCTAAAGAAGAATTGATAATGGTTGGTGATAATTATACAGATATTCATGTTGCTGAAAATGCGGGAATAAAATCCGCTTTTTTCACTTTTGGATATGGAATTAAAGGAGACATTGAACCGGTTTACATTTTTGATGATTTTTCGGATTTGTTGAATATTTAGACACGAATAATTAATTAAAAATTAGAACAATAAAGATTCTTTATTTAAATGATTT
>JAOZNZ010000731.1 GCA_029933535.1 bacterium
TAATTTCAATCAACATTTTTTATCGATTGATACAAAGTACAAAAAGCAAAGCACAAAAAACAAAACTTATATTGCAATCATCGTGCCAAAGAAGAGAAAAATGGACTAAAGTGAGTGATAGAAGCAAAACAAAAAGATTAAACAAAAAATGGGAGATGGAATGGTGAATAAATCTTATACAGTAGTGGGAAGGTAGTATACGTTCATCGACTTTTTTTGCATGCTCCGCACACGTGTCCCGCGGATGCCGGGATGCCAGGTTCCAGCTTACAATTTATTAATAGGAAATTGTTAATTCAGCGAAGTTTTCTAATGAAATAACGTGCGTTTATCGCATGATCATCATCAAATAATGTCGATTAACAAAATAATTAATTTTCAAATATTATCCACCATTCGCTTTAACTACTTTCCAAGTTAATATAATCGGGTTGTCTCTGTTTACAAATAAAATCAGTTACTTTTTTAACTTCTTCTTCTGAAACGAAAGCTCCTTGCAATCTGACAGCCTCACTTGCTTCAGGCGATTTATAAAGCATATCACCGGAACCAAGAAGTTTTTCACAACCGGTTTGATCTAAAATCACTCTTGAATCAATATTTGATTTTGTACGGAAGGCAATACGAGCCGGAATGTTCGTTTTAAAAAGTCCGGTAATAACATTCGGTGAGGGCCTTTGTGTAGCAATAATCATGTGGATTCCCGCCGCGCGTGCGAGTTGGGCGAGTCTGATAATTCTGTTTTCTACTTCGCTTTTAGCGAACAGTATAAGATCTGCCAATTCATCAATAATGAGAATGATATAAGGAAGGAATTCCGGAACAGCTTTTGTTTCCGATCCTGATTTAATTTCGAGTGGTCTTTTATCCTCTTTTCTTTTTTTGTTAAACATCTGAATATTTCTGACACCGAATCTTGCGAAATATTTATATCGTAATGACATTTCTTCTATTAACCATTCAAGAGCATCGGATACCTTTTCAGGTGAATTAAGAACAGGAAAAAGTAAATGAGGAAGATTATGATAAGGAACTAATTCCATATGCTTAAGATCAACAAGAATAAGTTTAAGTTCATCAGGCTTAAACTTAAGAAGCATACTCATTAAAATGGTATTAATACAAACCGTTTTCCCTGATCCTGCCGCGCCTGCAATAAGCAAATGCGGCATTTTAGCAAGGTCATCGATAAATGTTTCCCCACCTATTGTTTGACCAAGAGAAAGCGGCAATGTCATTCTTTTTCTTGTTCTGATATATTCATCATTATGAACAGACTGCGAATAAGTGAACATTGTTCCCTGATCCAATGCATCTATTTCATTATCAACCGAGTCATCCAACAAGTCTAACGAAGGTAATTCATAAGGGAGCAAAATGTTTTCCCAATCAGAAATTAAATTATTCTGGTTAATTCGTTTCATAATTTTCCTCCTTTTTTATTTATAATAGCGATCCATTATTTTATTCTTCCGTTTAAATAATAATACAACAATGAAATGACAAAATATGTCATAAAGTGCCATGCTGATTTGTGATTTAATGTCGAAAATCCACCGAGGCAAATAGTGCAGGCTCTTAACCCGCGCTGTGCCTCGCGTACGTGTCCCGCGCATGCTGGGATGCTGGGGCATGTTGGGTTCCGGCTTACAAAGAAATTTGTCGCATGATGCAATATCCAGGCAAAGACGGGCTATTTTCAATCAACAAATTTTGTCATTTGATTCAAAGCACAAATCACAAATTCTATATTGCAATCATCATGCCAAAAACGAAAAAAGGAGAGAAAGTAAGTGATAGAACCAAAGCAGAAAGATTAAAGAAAAGATAGGAGGTGGAATAATGGATAAATATTATCCAACAGTGGAAAGTAATGTAAATTCTTTACCCGCGCTGTGCCCGCATACGATGGGGCATGCTGAGTTCCAGCTTGCCATTCACTACTCACCTTCCCACCTTATACTTTTTTCAAAATAATTTTATTTTGGACAGTAGTGATATTTTATAAAATTTTAATTCTTAATTCTTCTGCCACTTAATCGTTCTACAAACACCTTTTTTATAAAATTTTAA
>JAOZNZ010000732.1 GCA_029933535.1 bacterium
ACTTTATCTGGATTAACGAATGTTATATTCATTAAATAATAATTTTTTAATTTTGAATGGATTTTTAATTAAATAATAATATAAAAACTGGCTAAAAGAAATCAAACTAAAGGTCAGACAAGCACAAATTAAAGCGGCGGTTAAAGTAAACACAGCTTTGCTTGAGTTTTATTGGGAGCTTGGTGCTGATATTGTTGAGAAACAAAAGAATTTCAAATGGGGCAGCGGTTTTTTAAAGCAGTTAAGTAAAGACTTGATGGCTGAATTTCCTGAAATAAAAGGATTTTCTAAAAGAAATTTAGAAAGAATCAGAAAATGGTTTCTTTTTTATTGCAAAGAATTTTGTGATTCTGAAAGAAATGATTTTGTAATTGCGACACAAGTTGTGTCGCAATTAGATAGCAATATTATTTCTGAAAAAAAGCAAAAAAAGCAACAACTTATTACTCAATTGACATTACTTCAGTTATTTCAAATTCCCTGGGGTCATAATATTGTTATCATCTCAAAATGTAAAATAGCAAAGAAAGCATTTTTTTATGTAAATAAAACAATAGAAAATAGTTGGAGCCGGGCGATGCTTACACACCAAATAGAGAGTCGCTTATACGAACGCCAAGGAAAAGCGATAACAAATTTTGAAAACACTTTACCTGAACCACAATCTGATTTGGCTCAACAATTGATAAAAGACCCTTATAATTTTGATTTTCTAACTTTAACCGAAAATTACAACGAAAGAGAATTAGAAAACTCTTTACTTGACCACATAACAAACTTTCTTCTTGAACTTGGAGCTGGTTTTGCTTTTATAGGTAAGCAAAAAGTATTACAGGTCGGCAAAAGAGAATTTTCTATTGATTTGCTTTTTTATCATACAAAACTACATTGCTATGTGGTAATTGAACTTAAAACAGGTGATTTCCAACCGGAACACGCAGGAAAACTTAACTTTTATTTGAAAACAGTTGATGAACAAATCAAATCAGAAGATGATAAATCTTCTATCGGCATTTTACTTTGCAAAACACGAGATAAAATGGTCGTAGAATATGCCTTGAGTGATATAAACAAACCAATGGGCGTTTCAGAATATCAATTAATCCAGTCTTTGCCGGATGATTTAAAATCAAGTTTACCAAGTATCGAAGAAATTGAATCTGAATTCAATAATTCCGATCTCAAATAAAAATAAAAAAATAAAAAATTATTATAACAATAAATTTAAAATGAACAAGAAAACAGGAAAATTAGTTAGAATTAACGGACCGGCCGTTTATGCAAAAGGTACCGGCGCTATGAACATGGGCGACGAAGTACTTATTGGTAAACTCGGCCTAACAGGTGAAATCATCAGGCAGGACGGCGATATTGCCACTATTCAGGTTTATGAAGATACTACCGGCGTTATTCCCGGTGAAGATGTTATCGGCACGAATGAACCATTAAGTGTTGAACTGGGACCAGGTCTGCTGCGCGGCATTTACGATGGAATTCAGCGGCCGCTTGACAAGATTCATGATATTTCCGGATCATTTATTCGCAGAGGGATTTCCGTTCCAAAGATTTCAAAAGATAAAATATGGCATTTTATTCCCACGGTTAAAAAAGGTGATGTCGTTTCCGGAGGAGATATCATCGGTACAGTTCAGGAAACGGAATTGCTAAGCCACAAGATTCTTGTTCCACCTAAAGTTTCCGGCACAATTTCTGAAATTATAATCGAAGGCGATTATACAGTCGAAGAAATTATCGCTAAAGTTATCACCAACAAAGGTGAACAAAAACTCAAAATGTATCACAAATGGGCTGTTCGTATCCCGCGACCGGTTGTTAAACGGCTTGAACCAAATATTCCCCTCTTTACAGGACAACGCGTGATTGATTTCTTCTTCACTATTGCCCGCGGAGGAACAGCTGCAATTCCAGGCGGTTTTGGTACGGGAAAAACTGTTACTCAACATCAGCTTGCAAAATACAGCGATGCAAATCTAATCGTTTACATCGGTTGTGGTGAACGCGGAAATGAAATGACTCAGGTGCTTCAGGAATTCCCTGAACTGAAAG
>JAOZNZ010000733.1 GCA_029933535.1 bacterium
GCTGACGCGGGTGAATGGCCTCAACAAAACGGCAGAGCTGATAATGCGGCAAACAGCGGTGACACACTTAACGGTAAAACTTCAGCTTCAGAAATGCAGGTGCAGTGGATTGGTTCACCGGGAGCAGATTTCGGTGCCGACAGAAATCCAAGAATGCCGGCGCCGGTAATGTCTAACGGCAGGGTTTATCATCAGGGATTTGACCGTGTAATATCTATAGATTCTTATAACGGTTTTATTTATTGGTCAATGGAAATACCTGAAATTTTACGCGTTAATATGCCGAAAGATGGAAGTATTATGTGCGCGGATGCTATTGGATTATTTATCGGATATAAAAATACGTGCTGGAGACTCGATGGTTCCTCAGGTAATCTTTCTCAAATTTATGAAATCGATAATCCGGATTACGAATGGGGATATGTCGCAAGGGCAAGCGATAAACTTTATGGAACAGCCCAATATAAAGATGCGCATTATAATAATATTTGGGGTAATGCTTCGTGGTATGAAAATATTTCCGGTGATCAAACTTACAAAGTATGCAGCAAAGAACTTTTCGCCTGCGATACAAATACTAAAAATCGCGTATGGACTTATTCAGATGGCGTAATCATTAATGCAACTATCACAATCGGTAGTAATAGAATTTATTTCGTTGAAAGTCGGGATCCAACAGTTACAAGTTATACTTCCGGCAGAATTGGCTTGCCGGAATTATGGAACAGCCAGTATCTCGTCGCGCTCGATCTTGACACAGGCACAAAATTATGGGAGCAGTCGATAAATACAGAAGACGGAATAGATGTTATTTATATGCAATATACAGACGAAAAACTTTTTATAACTATTTCACGTGACAGATATTATGTTTATGCTTACAATGCAGTAAACGGTAGTTCTATCTGGAGCGGTAACCATGCCTGGCATCATCAGGACCACAGCGGACATCAGCAGCATCCGGTTATTGCCGGCAGTAAATTTTATCTCGTGCCTAATAGTTATAACATTAATACAGGCGCTAAAGTAAACAACGATGTAGGTGTTCATAACAAATGCGGTACTTATTCCGGTTGCGATACCGCTATTCTTTATCGCGGTGACGCAAGTATTAATATGGTAATACAGGATATTTCCGGCGGCGGCGGCGGTGTTAAAACTTCCTGGAAATGGCTAAGAAATTCCTGCTGGCTAAGTATGATCTTCGGTGGACAGATGATCCTCGCTCCGGAAGGTTCCGGTGGATGCAGTTGTAATGGATGGATTAATACTTCACTTGGATTTGTCCCGGAAGATTGAAAAGAATGGATTGGAGGGACGCTGTCCCCAGCGTCCTAAATCTTTGAAGCGATGAAGCGATGAAGTAATGGAGCATAAATATCCATTAATCCAATAATCCTCGATTTTAAAATACGCATCTTTTGTCGTTTGTAATAAATAATAAAAGTCGAATGAAAAAAATGAAAATTTCAAAACTTATTCTTACAATATTATTTCTCTGCTCTGGCGCATACGCAGAAAATTGGACTACTTATATGCACGATAATTCCAGAAGCGGAATTTCTGCGGACCCAATCAATGTGAGCGAATTGAACAAAGTTTGGGAATGTAATTCCGCCGCTCCGCCAATGGTCGCTTGGGACGGTGGAATGCCTTGGGATGCGTGGCGTTCTCCTTCAGAAGCTACTGCTGTCCGCAGTACACCTATGCGGGATTTCGATTTTGTAAATTTTGTTACCATAGCTGACGGAAAACTGTATTACGGTTCTTCAGTCGATGATTCCGTTCATTGTCTTGATGCGGGCACAGGAGTAGAAGAATGGATTTTTACTACCGATGGTCCTGTCAGATTTCCGCCTACTATTCATAACAACAAACTTTATTTTGGTTCCGATGATGGAAATGCCTATTGTCTTGATGCAAGTTCGGGAACTCAAATCTGGAAATACACGCCTGAAATTCCAACACGATTAATTGCGAATAATGGGAAATTTATTCCTCTGCAGCCTATTAGAACTGGAATCTCCATTTATGACGGCAAAGCTTATTTCGCTTCTTCACTTGTT
>JAOZNZ010000734.1 GCA_029933535.1 bacterium
TTTTCGTTATATTTTCTACTATGATTGATACACATACACATCTCGAATTTCCGGACTTCATCGATGAAGTAGATGACGTAATTCAACGCGCACAAGATGCCGGTGTTGAAAAAATGATATGTGTTGGAGGCGAACCACCACGTAATTTTATCGACGTTGAAATGGCAAATAAATATCCCTTTATTTATGCTGCTATCGGCATCCATCCGAATTACGCGAACTCTAATTCTCCTGAACACGAAGAGTGGATAGTCAATACTTTGCCCGAGAGAAAAGTTGTTGCGGTAGGTGAAATAGGTTTAGATTATTATTACAATTACGCTTTATACGACACACAAAAAGAAGTTTTTAAAAAATATCTGTCTTTGGCTAAAGAAGTTGATAAGCCTGTAATAGTTCATTCGCGTGATTCTTTTACCGACACTTATGATATTTTAAAAGAATTCATGCCGTTAAAAGGTGTAATCCACTGTTTTTCATATTCTCTTGCTGAAGCCGAGGCGTTTCTTTCTCTCGGTTTACACATTTCCTTTTGCGGACAGATAACTTTTAAAAAGTGTGAGGAGTTGCGTGATGTAGCAAAAGAAATTCCGCTTGAAAAACTTCTTCTTGAAACCGATTGCCCGTTCCTATCGCCTGTACCAAAGCGTGGCAAGCGGAACGAGCCAGCGAATGTAAAATACATTGCTGAAAAGCATGCTGAACTTCGCGACATTTCTTTTGAGGAATTAGACAAAGCAACAACGGAAAATGCGATTAAACTTTTTGGACTGGAGTGATAAGGAGACAATTTACTCCGCTGCGCTACGAGGCATTTTTGTTTTTGACATTTAACCCCGCCTATGGACGGGCAAGCTATTAACAAATAACTATTAACTACCTCCAATGATTGAAGCTGAAGATAAAATCCTTCCATTTGACGGATACGAAAAAATTGACGGTGAACAACTTGACACTTTCTCTTATGAATTTCCCGGGCAAAGAATTGAACTCCTGATTGAAACAGATGAATTCACAGCAGTATGCCCTTTTTCCGGCCTGCCGGATTTTGGAACTGTAAGAGTTGTTTATGTACCTAATGAAACCTGTATTGAATTGCGTTCATTTAAATATTATCTCCTTTCATATAGAAATGTGGGGATTTATTACGAACACGCGATAAATTATATTTTAAAGGATCTGGTAAAATGCAGTGACCCTATTGAAATGACAGTTAATCTTGAATATACTCCCAGAGGTGGAATGAGAACGGTCGCAACAGCAAAATATACGAAATAATGAGCAGAAAAGATAATATAACTTTGTTGCATACGCATATCGCGCCTAATGCCGCTTACCTTTTATCGCGAGGTATATTATCAACATGTAAGCTTTCGGTAGAGAATGGGGAATACTTTAAAGAACGCGCTCTTGAAGGCAAGAACATGATTTTTTGTTCGTGGCACAGCCGGCTTGTTGTTTTACCGTATTATTATTACAATTTGTACAAATTCACCAATTTGACAATGATGGTTTCGCAAAGTAAAGACGGTGAAATAATGAAACGAATTCTTAACAAATATAATATTGAAACTATCCGGGGCTCCACTACCAGAGGAGGTATGTCAGCCGTTAAAACTATGATTAGAATCGCAAGATCAGGCCGAGATACCGCAATATCGCTTGACGGTTCAAAAGGACCGTGCTATCAAGTTCAACCCGGCGCGCTGCTTCTGGCACAAATAACCGGTCTGCCACTTATTCCATTAACTTTTGACACTACAAAGAAAAAAGTTCTTAACACATGGGATAAGATGATTATTCCATTGCCTTTCGGTCATATTCACGCAAAATTTGCTGATCCAATATTCATTCCCCGTGATACAAAAGATTTAGCTCCATATCAGCTTCAGCTTCAGGAAACTATGGATAAAATATGCGCGGATGTAACCGGTCTCGTATGAGACCGGATTCCGGTAAACCGGAAAGGTATTCGGTTAATTGAAATTTATAAAATTTCAATTATGGTACAGAGGTGTTCAGTGTTCGGTGTTCGGTGTTCGGTGTTCGGTGTTCGGTGTTCGGT
>JAOZNZ010000735.1 GCA_029933535.1 bacterium
GGGTTATTGATATTAAGTTTTATACCGCATTGATGCGCTAATACAATTTTTTCAGTTATCTTTTCTATGGTTAATGAGTTCGAAACGCTTAAAATTGATTGATGATGTGTAACAAGCAAAACGCGTAAATTGCCGGTTGAAAGCATCATCGCGTGTTTTGGTGTCTTTGAAATTTCAGCAAGAAAGTCGGTGTGACCCTGGTATTTATAGCCTGCAATGTGAATTCCTGATTTTGTAAGCGGAGCGGTAACAATAGCCGCGGCGTTCTTCCTGATACATTCTTCGGCTGCTGTGCGAACACATTCCATAGCGATAAAGCCGAAAGTTTCTGATACTTCACCGTAATTGATTTTTTGTTTTGGAATGTTTGAAAGGGAAGGAACATTGAGGAAATCTGCATTAACAGGAACAGAAAATTTTTCCGCTGCATGATTCCATATCCATTCAGGACCGACAAGAGTGAATTTGCATCCATAATCACGATCTGCAAGTGCTTTAAGAGCTACTTCAGGACCTACACCGGCAATATCGCCGGGAGTTATCAGAACAGGAAGATTGCTTCTAAATTTACTCACAGAATTAATGATGGATTTATGTTACTTATTTAAGACGCCCTAAAAAGGAAAAATGTCCCGACGACCTTGTGTCGGTGGACATAAAAATTGCGAGGAACTCATTGTGATATTGAACAATCAGATGTATATATAGTTTTTCCCGCGACAAAATTAAAATCCCCCCGACCCCCTTTAAAAAAGGGGGACTTGCACGGTCGCGGGGAAAGAATGGCAAAAGCATTGCTTTTTAATCCAATTTTTCACACCACCGACACAAGGTCGGTGGGATAAAGAAGTCAACGGTTCAATAAAACCGGCATTTTTTGTTTAATACTCCTTTTAGTGCAATCTCTATTTTATATATCCTGGATCTTTAGACTCTATGTCTTCGTCATTCTTAGAAGAAATGTCGCTGAATTTACCTTTAACGTATCCAGGTGTACCTTCCGCGTTTAATTGCCCGTCACTTTTATTCGGATCAGGAAGAGAATCTTTGCCGGAATAACCTGTTGTAATATCTCCCGGTGTGCCTTCAGCGTTTAATTGTGAGTCATCCTTATTCGGGTCAGGAAGTGAATCTTTGTCTGTAGTACCTCGTCCGCCTGTAATATCTCCGGGAATACCTTCAGCGTTTAATTGTGAATCATCTTTATTCGGGTCTGGAAGATCATCTTTGTCTGAAGTACCACCTTTAATTTCTCCGGGTGTACCTTCAGCGTCTAATTGCGAATCGTCTTTATTCGGGTCAGGCAGACCTATAAAACCGGCTTCTTTTCTTGCATCGTCATAGTTATTTTCACTTGGAACATTTTTCCCGCCGGATACCGGTTTACCATCTTCATATTGAACAGTTTGTGATATAGAACCATCCTGTTTATAAAAAGTCCACTTTCCTCTTTTCAGATTGTCTAAATAACCACCCTGAGATTGCATTTTACCGTTTTCATAATACGTTGTCCATTGATGGACTTTCTCGTTATGACGGTAATCGCCTTCTTCTTTTTTATTTCCGTTTTTATACCAGGCAGTAAAACGTCCCTCAAGTTCACCGCGATTATATGTTTCTTCTATCATGCGTTCGCCTGAATCGTACCAATATTCCCATTTTCCCTGACGGCCATTATCTTGATACCGCCCTCTCACTTTTCTATTACCGCTTTTATAGGAATCAGTATAAAGTCCATGACGTCTGCGTATGTTGCGGCTGTTGTTATCTTCAGCAGCAGCATCGAAAACAAACAATAAACAAATTATTAATGATAGCAAAGTTTTCATTTTCATCTCCTTTTGTTATTCGTTAAGTAATTATCATTTACATATTATATCACAAGACGTAATCTTCTGCAACAAAGAACCGGAAATCCGTACAAAATATTTAACCACATAAGAAACATAAGAAAACATAAGAATAAAAAACTTTTATGACCTTATGTACCTTATGTGTTACAAATTCTTTGTCATAATGACAAAAATGTGTGTAAAAGAACTGCACATATTGAGAAAGAATATC
>JAOZNZ010000134.1 GCA_029933535.1 bacterium
TAGATATGCACACTTATATTCACGGACCAAACAGCGAAAAATATATTTCAAAAAATATTTCAAAAACCGATTTACAAAAAGCATTTTTAAGTTCTAATCATTCACTGGAAAAATTTTGTGATTATTTAAGAAATCTTCTTAAATCACGCTCGGAAACAAAAAACATTAAAATGGTTATGCTCGAGTGGGGGATCCTGCCGTCGGTGTGGGATGGTTCGCCGAGAAGATCGACTTTTGCCAATGCTTTAATTGCCGCCTCATTTTATAACACAATGATTCGTAATAGTGATTTAATTAAGCAAGGAGCTGTACACAATTTCAGTTATTATGTTTCGCCGGTCAGTGCGCATTCCGAACCCATCAATCCGAGAACACATATAGCGAAAATTTATTCGGAAATGGTTGGAGATAAAGTTATAAAAGTTGATGTGAACTCAAAAAAATATTCGGTTGAAAAACCTTATATTGATATTGGCACGTTTTCGGATATCAAAGATTTAGACGGTGTCGGAACAATTTCAGATGAAGGAAAAATCAAACTGGCAATTCTTAACAGAAGTCAGAAAAACGATTATAATATTAAAATTAATATTCAAAACGTTCCGGCAAACTCTATCGCGAATTTGGAAATGTTTGTCTCTGAAAAACCTTACGATTTATATAAATGGGAAAACAATAATGAACCATTTCAGAGAATTATTACTAAAATCCAAGGCTCAAATAATGTTTTCAATATCGCAATTCCAAAAATGAGCTTTGGCTACTTGTCAACTGATTAAACAATGCTCGTATAATCAACTGACATGAATTTGTTTGATGGTTTTCTGTAGCCCCATGCATACGCTGGGCACGCGTTCCCGGTGAGGACGGTTGTTATTCCCCCTTTTCTAAAGGGGGTTAGGGGGATTTTTATTAGCAATCCCAAATGTGTCTGCTTCGCCTGACATTTCAAATCCATCTCTTATTATTCTGCCACAAATGCTTTTGTTACTTCTTCCCAACTGCAAGTATGCTTTGCGCAAAATCAGTGTGCAAAAGATTAAGCAGCGATTTATACCTCCATACCGTAAACCTTTTCTTCCAATTCATCTTCGTTAAACGGAAAATTTCTATTTCTACGAAACCCGAATGACCAAGCAAACCGGCAAGGTCATAATAATGGATAGGCATTTTATGAGTAAAATCGCGCCAGAAAACATTTGGATGATTCGCGTTAGGTGTTGCCACAGCAACAAATCCACCGGTTTTTGTTATACGAAATAAATTATCAACAAATAAACATTTTTCCGCCGCGTCAAGATGCTCAATTACTTCTGCTGAGAAAACGAAATCGAATTTTTCCTCAATAGAACCCAGATCATAAAAATCATGATTTTGTTTCTGGTCGATGTCCTGACTTTTATAATTAATCAAATGCTTAACCGGCTCAAGTTTTTTAAGAAGATCTTTCTTACCCGCTCCAACATCGAGCAGAGAAATTTTTTCCGGAGTATTTTCGGAAAGCTTTTTTATTTCCGGAATTAGCCGGGCTGCAAGTGAATCAATAATAGGTAACTTCTGCACTCGGGGAAAAGTTTTTCGGAACTTCTGCCGCCAGCTATGAACTTCCGACCAGTTAATTTCATTATTCATTTGGTTCGCAGACAAAAGGCACCTCCACATTTAAAGAATTTTTATTTAAATCAGCCGGGAAAGAAGGAAAATTAGCTTGCTGCACTGCTGACTTGGCCGAGTCGTCAAGAACTGAAAAACCTGAACGTCTGACAATTCTAACATTGCTTACACTACCGTTTTTACTTAAGGTAAAAGAAATAGTGCATTGAGATTTTTTGGGTACAAGCGCTGCGCTTGGCGGTGTCCAGACGTTGTCAATCGCGGTTAGAATATTACGCTGAAAAAAATTGTTGATAATAGTTGCCTGAGCACCGGAAGTCCCTCCTGTAAAGCGTGAAGCTTGAACATAGGCCTCCATTTTCCTTTTCAGGTTTGAGCTTTCCTGATTAAGAGATGTTTCAAGTTCTTTAAGCTTTTCCTGAGATTTTTCGAAAGCACTTTTGGATTTAAAAGTCGGTTGTCTATATACGGTTTTAGGCTTTTCGATTTCTTCAACCGGTTTCCAGGTCACGCGTTGATTTGTGTTAGTAATAATTTTCTTTTTAACAATCTTCTTTTTACGGTTAGCCCATTCTTCCTGCTTTTTAATTATCTTTTTCGGCGTAGTTAGAATCTCACGCCTTGGCTTAGGTTTCGGTCTTGGCTTTGTCTTAACTTTAGGTTTAACTTTAGGTTTAACTTTAGGTTTAACTTTAGGTTTAATTTTAGGCTTAACTTTAGGCTTAACTTTAGGCTTAACTTTAGGTACTGGTTTTGAAACTTGTTTTGTAGGTTCTTTTGCCGCTTTTTTCGTTGGAGGTGTGTATGTTTTTACAGGTGGAGCTGAAGGCAATTGAACAAGATTAACGCGGAATTGCTTTTCTTTCGGCGTCTTAATTGTAGGCACTCTCCAGCAAATAATAATCAGCAGAATGATAACGCTTCCGTGAAAAACTACCGATGGAACAAAAAAATCTTTTGGTCTGAATTTCATTCCGCTTGGGTTGCAAGAGATAAAGTGGTGATTCCCGCTCCGCGGACAACATCGAGCACTTTTATTACAGCGGCATATTTAAAATCTTTGTCCGCTCTGATAATAACAGCGACTTTTGGCTGTTTATTTTTTATTTCGGTAAGAGTTTCTCCAAGAGCTTCGTAAGGGCGGGATCTATCCATTCGCCGTTCGTTAACGAAGATGACACCTTTTTTCTGCCCCTTCTCCATTACGCCGTGAAGACTTACAGTTACAGGATCTTCAACTTGCTCCAGACGAGTTGCAGATGCTTTAGGTAAATCGACATCAATTCCCTGCTCAATAATTGGAGCGATCAGGATAAAAACAATGAGAACAGTCATTGTCACATCTACGAGAGAAGTAACATTGATGTCTGCGCGAGGACTTTGTCTTCTTTGAAGGAGTAAGCTCACAGTTCCTGTTCCTCCAGAATAAGGCGTTGAAGTTTAGCCATTAATTCACGGGAAAATTTTTCCATAAGTACTAATTGCTTGTTGACTCGTCCACGAAAATAATAATACGCAATTGCTGCCGGGATAGCTACAATGAGTCCGACAATTGTTGTAGTCAGTGCAACAGAAATTCCGGGAGCAACGGTACTGATTGTGCTTGAACCTGCTTGAGTCATTCTTCTGAACATGACCATAATTCCCCATACCGTTCCGAGCAAACCGAGAAAAGGAGAAATGGTTGACGTTACGGAAAGGAAATTCAAACCTTCTTCAAGTGTATCTACCTCTTCAGCAATGTATGAATCAAGGAGCTTTTCTGTTGAAGCAATTTCTTCCGGACGAATTTTTTCGCTGTTAAGTAAATTATCGCAGCAAACACGATAAAGTTTATACATAGGTAACGATGAACTTTTAGGGAAGTCCCTGAAAAGCTGAAGGTAATCGCGGGCAAACTGTGCGTTAAATCCTCGTAACCTTTTATATATATTTTCGTTACCGCGATCGATAGTTTTCATCGAAAGCATTTTTGCGAAGATAAGTCCCCACATATAAACTGAGATAGCCGCAAGAACAAAAATGATTAATTTGCCCGCGATATCGAGGCTTTGAAAAATTTCAATTAAAGCTGAAAGAGGTCCCATTCTTTTATACTCCGTTATTTTTAAGTTTAAAGGTTGTCCCGATAAATCGGGACTTAAGGTCTTGCAACCTTATGTCATTTCATTATTCCATCAATTCGAATGATAAGCTGGAACCAGGCATACGCCGGTCAAGAGCTTATCCTACTATTTATCCAATTACCGATCCGCATACGCGGGCGCTTCGCGAACTATCTCTTCTACTTTTTACTTGAGAGTTGAAAATTCGAAATTGGAACTTCTCTTTGGTATTAAAATATAAGTCTCAATTTCGAACTCTCAATTTTCAACTCTCAAGTTTAATAAAGATTAAATTTCGCCCAAAATTCTCCGTGCTACGGACCACGGACCACGGACCACGGATTACGGATTACGGATTATCTCCCCCCCCATATACGGCTGTAATGCTTTCGGAATTAATATCGAGCCGTCTGATTGTTGATAATTTTCAAGAATAGCAATCCACGTCCTGCCGACAGCTATTCCCGATCCGTTCAATGTGTGAACGAATTTAGGTTTTCCGCCGTCATTTGGTCTGTATCTGATATTTGCTCTTCTTCCCTGGAAATCTTTGCAATTTGAGCATGAGGAAATTTCTCTGTAAGTATTCTGACCCGGCAGCCAGGCTTCAATGTCATAAGTTTTTGTTGCTGAGAAGCCCATATCAGCGGTGCAAAGAACAACAACGCGGTAAGGGATTTCAAGTCTTCTCAAAATTTCTTCCGCGCAATTCGTCATTTTTTCCAACGCATCGTTTGACGCTTCCTGTGCTACAATATTCACAAGCTCAACTTTATCGAACTGATGAACGCGTAAAATTCCACGTGTATCTTTTCCGTAAGAACCTGCTTCACTTCTGAAGCAAGGTGTGTAAGCTGTATATAATTTCGGCAGATCTTTTTCCTCAAGAATTTCACCGGCATGAATATTTGTAAGCGGAACTTCTGCCGTGGGAATGAGATACATCGGGTTTTCTCCCTGAAGACGGAAAAGATCTTCCTCAAATTTTGGAAGCTGACCTGTGCCTTGCATTGTATTTGCGTTCACAATATACGGCGGCGCGAATTCCGTATAATTATTTTCACCGGTCTGAACGTCAAGCATAAAATCAACTAGAGCACGCTCAAGTCGGGCTCCTAAACCGCGAAGCAGGCTGAAACGCGATCCGGCAAGCTTTGCCGCGCGTTCAAGATCTAAAATTCCGAGAGCTTCAGCGAGTTCGAAATGTTGTTTAGGTTCAAAGTCTAATTTTTTAGGTTCACCATATTTACGAACTTCAACATTCTCATTTTCTCCTTTACCAATCGGCACAGATTCGTCAGGAATATTAGGAATTTCCAAAGCAATGCTGCTGAGCTTTTTCTGTATTTCATCAAGCTCAGCACCGGAAACTTCAAGTTTCTGTTTTATCACCTTAACTTGTTGTTGAAGTTCATCCGCACTTTCCCCGGCGCGTTTTTTCATACCGATTTCTTTTGAAAATGTATTCCTGTCCTGTTGAAGAGCTTCTGTTTCTGTGATGAGCACCCGCCTTTTTTCATCAAGACCGACAAAATCATCAAGAAGTTCGGCAAGTTTTTTATAAGCTTGTCCGTCGGCGTGTCTTGTGAGTAATTTATCACGAATAATTTCGAAGTTTTCTTTTAATAATTTAGTATCAAGCATTTTATTAATAAGTTAAAAGGTTATCCCGATAAATCGGGATTTAAGGTTGTTCACTTTGTTCACTTAAGGTCTAAAGGTCGACATATTCGGTTAATCAATTATTTAATAACCGGTTAATCAGTTATAAAAGTCAAAGGTCAAAGCCTGCCCCGCCATCGGCGGGGGTCATAAGGTCTATTCCCCCTTTTATTAAAGTGGAACATCCCGATTATTCCATCGGGAGTGGGTTAGGGGGATTTTCTTCACTTTAGTCTTGGGAGTGAACATGTACTCATGGTCATTCTCAATTTCCAAGTTTTAATTCCCCCTTGAATTTTATCCCGATTTATCGGGAAAAGTGGAACATCCCGATTATTCCTTCGGGAGTGGGTTAGGGGGATTTTATCCACCACGGATCACGGGCCTCGGACCACGGACTTCGGATTATTCCCTTTCTCTATCGCATAATTTATCATCAAATCCAGCAAATCTCCAAATGACATCCCTACCGCTCTTGCCACTTGCGGAACAAAAGAAGTTTCTGTCATTCCGGGAATTGTGTTTGTTTCAAGAACAAACAACTCTCCATCGTCGGAAAGAATAAAATCTGTTCTGCTCAAGCCTTCGCACATAAGAATTTCATGGCATTTTATCGAAATACTTTGAATCTCTTTCGCGAGAGTGTCGTCAATACGCGCGGGAGTAATTTCTTCAGTTGCCCCGGCGGTATATTTAGCTTCGAAATCGAAGAACTTGCTATTTACCGGAACAATTTCTGTAACGGGCATTGCTTCAGCTTTTTCGCCGAATTTTTTATTAATAATAACGCAGGTGAATTCTTTTCCTGCGATATATTTTTCTACAAGAATTTGTTTGTCGATATTCCACAAATCAGACAATGAATTTTTCAATTCCTCAATGTTTCCAACAATTTCAATTCCAAAACTTGAGCCAAGCTGAGGCGGTTTAACAATTAATGGAAAAGTAAGATCTGCGTCAAAAATCAATTTTTCTATGTCGTCATTTTCCTGTAAAACAATTCCGGATGGAATTTTTACCCCGTTGCTTTCGTATATTTGACGAGTGATGACTTTGTGCATCGATATCGCGGAACTGAGAACGCCACTGTGAGTATATGGAATTCCAAGAGTTTCCAAAAATCCCTGAATAATTCCATCTTCTCCTCCTTTACCGTGGAGCGCGAGAACAGCAGCATCAACATTCCATTTTTTTAAATCATCAAATGCACTGAGAAAAGTTAACTCTTCGGCTTTTTGTAAACTCTTGTCGTCAGGCTTGATTTCCGGAGGAAGAAGTTTAACTTTTTTTTCGGGAGTGATAATAACCGCGCGGAGGGAATATTTTGAGTTGTCAAGATTATCAAAAACAACCTTCCCTGATTTTATGGAAATTCCGTGTTCGTGGCTCCAGCCACCCATTAGAACGGCAATATGTATTTTTTTTATATTTACTTGTCCCATACGCTCGCGTTTTCAGTATCATTAGTATTGTTTGCACTTGAGAAATTAACATTTAGTCGCGATGTTGTATTACTGAGCCATGGAACTTTCTGTTCGATTTTACCAAGAGTATCACATCCTAAATGATAAGCTTTTGAATTGTCAAGCCAGGTGTTGTACTGTTCATAACCTTGCTCGGAGGTAAAACTTGCTACATAAGCTTTTGAAATTTCCAGAATCAAAATTATAGCAAGAGCAACAATGCAGCCTTTTGTCGCACCTGTAATCAAGCCGAACATTCTGTCGCTGAATTTAATTGAGAAAGAAGTAACAAAGCGCCGTTTAATCATTTCCATAATAATTCCGGAAATAAAATAAGCGAGAACAAAAATAAAAATAGCGGCAATAAATCCAATGACGTTTATGTCAATGTCAATTTGTGGATATTTATCTGCCAATAATTTAAATAAATATTCTGACGCCCGTTCCTTTGTAAAGTAAACCGCAGCAATACCGCAGGCGGTAGCAGCGAGAGAAATAATTTGTGACCAGAAACCTTTTAAAAACCCGAGTAGGGTCAGTAAAAAAATAACAACTATAATTCCAATATCAAGTTGCATAATAATTTCTCCTTTTAAAATTGTTATTCGGCGCCGTGCAAAATGAATATGTTTTCATTCAGTCACTAAATAAATGATACTGAAAATCGATAACTTTTGCAAGAATGGGAAGAATTTAAGATTTTAAATTTGTGATTTTAGATTGAACATGAGTACAGTGTTATTTCGTTGCTGTCACATAAAAGTATATTCCGTACCTACGGCACGGGATATTACGTCTAAATTAGTGCTACAAATATTACGTCCCTAACGGGACTAAACACCTTATTAATTGGGGTCGTACCCGATTATTTACACTTAATATTGCTGATATAAGTAACTTACAACATATTTTCTGCTCTAAATAGTCCTTAGAATGTTGTTTTTGATACCAAAACGGGCATTTTAAGAGTATTTTAACCACAAATCTTCGCTAATCTTCACTAAAAAGAATTGTCAAGTTTCGGATAAACACTCAAACAAGATTATTAGACAGCAACGAAGTAACACTGTACTCATGTTCATCATTTAGTGACAGAACCATTAATCAATTTATTAAATTATTACTTTAATTCTTTTATTTATTAATATTATACAATAAAAACTCTTTGTATTTAAAATGATTCTGTCATAAAATGATGAACATGAGTACAGTGTTACTTCGTTGCT
>JAOZNZ010000736.1 GCA_029933535.1 bacterium
CCCACACAGGAATTTTCATATCCCGCTGTAAAACCATATTATCAGAAAATATTGAAGGCATAACCAACTGTGCTGAAACATTGAATGTGATGAGAATACAAATCAGCTTTAGCGCGTATTTTATTTTTTGTTGAAAACAATTCATAATTATTATTTATTAATTTTAAAATTTACTCTGTAATTAAATCTTCTGTTTGGAGCGCTATCTCCTGTAGTGCAAAAATCAATAATTGATTCAAAATTTTCCGGATTATCAGCCCAATGAAAATCAAAGATGATATTATTTTTTGACAAATTCAGTTGCTCGCGCGGAACAGAAATTTCAATTTTATTTTTGGCATATTTATATGGAAGTTTACAACAATCTTCCCAAATTTTTAGTTTTGGATTATATTTTTCCAACATAGTAAATTTATCGCCTTTTCTTTTTTTGTTTATGAGAAAATCATAACCATGCCAACCTGTTTTAGAATTTTTGTCTGCGTCAATAAGCAATAACATCCAGTTTTTTCCTGAAGGTGAAGTTAAAGGATCACGTGTTTCCGCCATAAAGTAAATGTTTTTTGGACTTACGGCTACTTTGCATGTTATTATATCGTTTCTGCCTGAATTTTCTTTATAATGCAGTCCGCCATAGCCGTTGTAATCCCGGTGAACAGTATCACCTATTGTATCTCTGAATTCAACTTTTACCTTTCCCCAATCATCAAATAAGCCGTCGATACTTATATTTTTGTATTCATTTATAACCGGAAATTTTCCGGCTCCTTTATATTTTCTAATGTTTTCTGCCATTTGCATATAATAGTTGTCTGTATAGCCGTCTTTCATAGGTTGAATACCGCGATTAAACTCTTCATTATACTGGTCAACGAAAAAGTAAGTGTTGTCTCTACCCATAAACTTAGTCGTCTTTCCTTTTTCAGGATGATACTTTCCTGCAATCCATTCGTTCCAGTCATTCAGATAAATAAATGGCGGATTTACTTCCAACGCTTCGTCCCATCTTTCTTGAAAATAAATACCATAAGCTTCAGGGTTCTCAACTTTTTTCCCAAGCCACGGAACAAAAGTTTTTACAGGTAAATCATATTCATTCAACTCAGGTTCTCCATTTTCACGCGTCCAACTCTTCCCTACTTTTGTAGTTGCGTGTTGCGCGGGTGTTACAGCGGCTTCTTCAGGTTCGCCATTATGTTTTGAAACCATTTCAATGGGTGACATCTTATTAACTTTCGGATTCGTCATATCATATCCAAAGCTCCAATTATCTTCGGTTCCGATTAAACGCGGACCATGCCATTCATAATAGCCCCACCACATATTTCTGAGAGTAAAAAAGTTTTTAATTTCTTGTGGATAGTCGGTATAGTATTCTTGCGTATAATCAGAGTCCCCGTAATGCGGGTTGGATTTGTCTGTTTTAGCTTTAGGATCATAATGCGGATTTTTATTTTTTATTTTAGTGTCGAGAAATGGTTTTGAACGATATAACATCAATGGCTTTCCATCCCAGTAAAACCAAAACTTTTTATGCTTTCCCGGTTTATAAATTTTATCATATATATTTTGAACAACCGTTATCACATCTTTGTTAAAAGTCCAAAAACAAAATTTAGGTACTTTATTTCCAAGTTTATCCATCTGTTCCATAACTTCAAAAATCGCATCCCAGGCGTCCCAATATGAATTCCCGTTTGTAACATCAAGTATAATTACATCAACTCCCGCATCGGCAAGCATAGACAAATCCCGCCATATCACAAATTTATCTTTGCTGAGAAAGTATCCCAACTCCGGTTCAGCCCAATGATAAGGACCATATTGCCACAATTCATGTTTCGCGTCAAGACGGGCGGCAGGGTCTTTACGCAAAACTTTTGAAACATCTCCTGAATATGGGGCTTTAGTCTTGTAATAATCATCACCATGCCACGTTACATAAAATATTCCAACAGCATGTTGAGCATTTGTTTTTACCAAACCGACTTTTTGCCAGTCCGGTATTTTTCGTCCAAGATCATCCGTTCCTACCCAAGTGTCAGGAAAGATATCACGATAA
>JAOZNZ010000135.1 GCA_029933535.1 bacterium
TGATGGCTGGATAGGAATAGAATACCGCGGTCAAACTTCTCAAGGATTTCCTAAAAAACAATTCGGTATCGAAACACGCGATGAAATTGACAGAAATTTGAATATTTCATTATTTGGGTTCCCGAAAGAGAACGATTGGATTTTACATGCGCCGTATAGCGATAAAACACTTATGAGGAATGTTCTTGCTTATAGCATTGCTGAAGATATGGGACAGTACGCTTCGAGAACGAAATATTGCGAACTTATTTTAAATGGTAAGTATCAGGGCGTTTATGTTTTTATGGAAAAACTTAAACATGATAAAAACAGAGTTGACCTTTCTGAATTGCACCCTTATCAACTCTCTGAACCTGAAATTTCGGGAGGATATTTTCTTAAAACTGATAAAGAAGCTTCTCAGTTTATAACTCCGTCTAATATTTGGATGACAATTTTATCGCCTGACGGAATTACTATACCCGCTACTCAAAAAAACTGGATTAAAAATTATGTTTGCGATTTTGAAGCTTCTTTAGCAAATCCTGATTTTACAAATCAAACAACAGGATACTCCAAATATATTAACGTTGATTCCTTTATTGATTATTATCTTATTATTCAGGCTTTGCGAAATATTGATGGATTTAGAATTAGCACATATTATTGTAAAGATAGAAATGAAAAACTGAAAATGGGGCCAATCTGGGATTTTAATATCGCTTTGGGGAATGTTAATTATTATGACGGTTGGAAAACAAATGGATGGTATCATTCCGGCTCTTACTTTCCATTTTGGTGGTTAAGACTTCTGGAGGACCCGAACTACTTAGATAAATGTAAAAAGCGTTGGCAAGAGCTTAGAAAAAACGTGCTTGATTCAAATATTCTTATTGAAAAAATTGATGCGATAACTAATCAGCTAAAATTTGCTCAACAAAGGAATTTTGAAAAATGGGATGCTCTCGGCTCTTATGTATGGCCTAATGCACCAGGATATGAAGATAGAGATACATATGAGAAAGAAGTTGACTGGATGAAGACCTGGCTTATTGGAAGACTAAATTGGATTGATTCTGAATATGATTCTTTCTTTGCGAACTTCTATTCTTCAAAACATACCGCTTTTATCGATGAAGAAATTCATTTTTTGGATTCTTCAGTCGGAAATCCTCAAACCTGGTTATGGAATTTCGGTGAGATTGGCGGCGTCAGCGCTAAGCATAATCCCCTTTATTCATATTCTAACGAGGGCCTATACACAATTTCTTTAACTGTAAGTAATAGTTTAGGAGTTGACACATGCGTTAAGACCAATTACATAAATATCATTCCTGAGCCAATATCAATTGTTTGTTTGTTCGTTTTTTTTATAAGCAAGCATTGTATTGGCTTGTCGGTAGGCAAAAACTAGATTTTATTACATGTTGTAATATTCATCTGGGTAGTGTATAATATAATGAGTTGAGGTTTCGGTGCTATGATGTTTGTCGCATTCAGCAGCACTGATAAGATCAAAACAAGTGATTTTGTTACCATTCATGCAAAATATAAAATCTATTTTGTGTTTTGTTAAAGAAATTACTTCGAACTTGAAACAAAGAGGAACATCATGAAAAACATCAATAAAGTTATTATCTCATCATTAATCGTATGTGCTTTTACTGCAAACATTTCTTTTTCAGATACTGTGGATTCCATAATATCCAACAATGTTGTACTCCCGCCCGGTCTGCACAATATTGTCAGCAATGTCCACATCCTTCCGGGTGCTTCCTTGACTTTCTCATCTACAAGTACGGTACAGATAGAGCGGACTACAGGTAGTTTTCGTGTTGATGGAAGCCTGCACGTTAATGATACACTAATTATGGGGAAAAATGAACTGACTCCATGGGGCTGGATTTTTGCTGATTCCGGTTGCACTGTTTCTCTCCAAAATTCAACTTTTCATCGCGGCAGCTCCGCAAGTGACTGGTTACCAAGTAATGCAGTTGTCATTGCATCTGACTGCACTCTTTTTGTGACGAATTGTACTTTTTCAATTCCCAGGAAGTCGTCTATTAAAGCAAAAGGAGCTAGCAACTGCAGACTGTATGATAATCGCTTGGAGTGTGCAGGTGCTGCTGGCGAACATTATTCAGCACTAATTTTCGAGTACCAGAAATCCAAGTCTCTCCAATTTGACATCAGCGGAAATACATATCCTGACAATGGGGAACGTGCTTACGGGATTTCAAATGTTGCTTTAATGGGATTCATTGATCAGCCTACCATCTTACCGGTTTTCAATGATGATATATATGTGATTCGCGGGTTATCAGTGTCCAACACGAGTTTAATTATTCCTCAATTACCTCTTTTCACAGTCATAGCAAGAGACAAAGAAAGCGTGCAAATTACCGGCATAGACATGTATCAGGGATCTGCTTTACACGCATGTGGCACTATTAATATACCCATACATATCACTAGTCATTATTCACCTGACTGGTCCAAACAATTCGAGACATTATGGCGCGATATTACTTTTCATTCCGGTAGTACAGGTTTCTTTAAGTATGTTCATATTTCACGCGCCGGACGTGATAGTGGAAGAAATATTGGCATTGATCATGCCTTTCTCAGCATATCAAACAGTCTGATATCTCCAGGATATCTTTATGGCATAAAAGTTGAAAATGAAGGTGTTCTTGAGTGCGTTAATGTTACTATAACCAATTTTAACAGAGGAGCTATTGTATTAGAGTTGAATAGCCATGGATTATTTCGCAACTGCGATTTCTCGAAAAATAATACTTTAGATTCTCTTTCTTATGCGGTTCAAACTGATGATTCTTCTACAGCAGATGCTCGTTACTGTTGGTGGGGGGACAGTAGCGGTCCATTCCCTTATGGCTCTGGTGATAAAATAACTACTAATGGTATTATGGTATTTCCGTGGCTATTAGCCGCGCCTGGATCGCAGACAAATCCACCATCTATTTCTATCACTTCTCATTCCGGTGAGCCAATTGTTGTTTCCTCACCGCAAATTCTTTTAAAAGGAATCGTAACCGATAATTCAAAAATTACACGTGTTGAATTTCGTAACCTGAGTAGAGAAATTATCGGTGAAGCAAGTGTTTCCGGCACTAATTGGCAGGCAAATATATGGCTGTTTAATGGTGTGAATTATATCGGATTGACAGCTTACGATGACGATGGTAACGTAACTGTTCTCGGCACAATTGTTGACTGTACAGGTGGAGGTTGCGGCGATGGAGGAGAAACAACACCTTCATTAATTCCAATTCCGGATAGAACAATAGAAGCAGGACAACTTTTTGAGCTTGCCGTAAGCGCAGTTTCTCCAACAGAACCGTCTGTTTTAACTTATTGGGCTGCTAATCTTCCGGATGATGCCGAATTCGATCCTTTTGTGCAAAAATTCTCATGGATTCCCGCAATAGAAGGTGTTTATTCCAATATTATATTTTGTGTTACAGACGGAACTCATATTGATACAAATAAACTCACTTTAACAGTAACTTCAACTCCATCTGTAAATATTTTATCAGTTGATCTCCCTGACGCTTATGTTGGCTATCCTTATTATTTTCATCTGAGCGATGACAGTATTAACGGTCCTGTAACCTGGGAAATTGAAAACGCGGACATGCCGCCGGGACTTTTTGCCTCGAGATCGGGAATAATTTGCGGAACGCCATACAATACTCTTTTTGAAGAAACAGTTAACTTTACCGCAAAAGCTGTAAGTGCCGATGGTATCGAAAGCAAAACAAAACAATTCTCTTTACATATTGATATTTCAGAGCCGTCAACTCTATTCAAAATTTTCACACAGTCAATTCCTTATAAACTTAACGGAGCTGAATATGATGTTCAACTCGTTGCAACTAATGGTTCATCGCCATACACATGGGTCGATATTGCCGGAATGCTTCAAAGTGCAAGTGGTCTTACCGTATCGAGTAATGGATTGTTGTCCGGTACTGCCAATGCGAATGGAGTAGTTCCTGCCACATGGTATGTAGAAGATATCAACAACAAATCCACTTATGCAACAATACCTGTTCCTGTTATTAAAAGCGAGGCTTATTTGTTGAAATTAGATAACGGCAATAATAAATGTAAAATAATTATTAAACGCGTTCCGGGTAAAACTTACAAATGTAAAATGATGGTTACTGCTTTTCTTAATCTTCCGGAATCATTTGAAATCGATGAAAATTCGATTGTAACATTAAAAGTCGGTTATGGTTTTATTGATGCTCAACTTCCGTCTCAGAAATATGTTCCGGAGAAAAAATTGCTTTACAAAAAGAAAGTGGAACTTCAATCATCAAAAATACTTGTAAAAAAACTGCCGGACGGACGTATTAGTGCAAAATTTGTTATTAAAAATGTTGATTATAACAATACGTTTTATGAATTCGGAATTGTAGATGAAACATTAAAATCAGGACAGGTAATCCTTCCATTCTGGATAAGAATTGGTGATTACTGCACCGAAACAACTGATATTACTGTAACTGTTAAATCAAAAGCAGGAAAATCTACGAAGTGTAATGCTAAATGGTAGTTAAATCGGTATTCGGTAATCGGTATTCAGTAAATTGAAATTTCAATTTATTACGATACAATATTCCTAACCATAATTCCTAACTCCCTTTGGTCATTTGTTCCATATAATTCTGCCGGTACAAATGATTTCCCGCATTGAATTGAAAAACGGGTTACCTGACCTGCCAATTCATCAGGCAATTCAAAAGAGAGTGTTTGATATTGTGGATTCGTCATTTCTCTTTTGCCAACTGATCTTCCGTTCGCGAAAAGTTCTACATTAAGAGAATGATCAGCACATTGAGCTGCATCAGTTGTTGCATCAATCTTAACAACGAGTGCGTTTCCAACCCTTATAACAAAAACAGCTGTGCGATGCGTCCATCTTCCCGGACCTTCGTTTGTTTCTTCAGGGGGATGCCATCCAGAGAACATCCAGGAAGAAGAATCGTCATTCACATTAATTTCTGACGGAGCTTCTCCAAAAATTGTTTCCAGAAGCTCACCATTAGCAATATTTTCAGACTTATCAACTTTAACATCAGTTTTTACCGCAAGTCGGGCAACACCGCCGCAATAGGAATCTATTTCCGGCAAAACTTTAAAAGCGATAAATTTATCCGCCCAGTCATAACATTCCTGCAGGTGATCAAGTCCTGAATGAACCGCCGCGGTAACAGTATAATTGCCAGGCCCGATATCAAAGTCCAGTGAGAATTTCACTGTCATTTTATCTCCGGGATTCATTGGCGGCATTTTTTGTTTAAGTCGAAAAGTATTAGTAGCGAAGATTTCATATCCAAGTCTGTCTCGTAATGCTATTCCAACAGTTGGAGATTGTATTTCCGAGAGAGCAACCAATTCGACTAAGATCGATCCTTTTGAACCGGAAACGACTGTACGTGTTGGTTTGTTATCACAAATGACATCTATTTTTGTTAAAAGGGCGTCAAAAGTACCTGACCTCTGCGCCGCGGGTTGTTTCTTGTTTTTTCTCGCCCGCTCAATTTTAAAAGAAGCTTTATCGGAAACCTGTCGCGCGACAAGCGCGTTATAATAATTCAAAACATCATCAGGATTACCCTGCTCAGCTATTTTTCCTTCGTGAAGAAGAACAGCTTCATCACAAAGTAATCTTACCGCTCCGGGATCATGGCTGACAAAAAGCAGTGTTCCGCCTTCTTCTTTAAATTTTCTTAAACGACGTAAACATTTCTGTTGAAAATAAGCATCACCGACTGCAAGCGCTTCATCAATAATCAGAATATCGGGATTAATATTTGCCGCCACTGAAAACCCTAGCCGCAAAGCCATTCCGGTAGAATATATTCTCAAAGGATGATCAATAAACTCACCAAGTTCAGCGAACTCGATTATTTTAGGAAGTTGGGCTTGAATTTCTTCATCACTCAATCCAAGCAAACTTGCATTAAGAAAAATATTCTGACGACCGGTAAATTCAGGATGAAATCCTGATCCAAGTTCAAGCAATCCCGTAATTCTTCCGCTTATATCCAACGAACCCGAAGTAGGCGAAAGCGTACCGCACAAAATTTTAAGCAGTGTGCTTTTCCCCGCTCCATTAGCTCCTATGATGCCGAGTGAAGCTCCGTGTTTAACTTCAAAATTTATATCTTTCAAAGCCCAGAAAGCCCAGTGATACGACATTCCACGTGGTGTAAGCCATTCTTTCAGCCTGTCGATAGGCTTATCATAAATGCGGAACCGTTTGCTAAGGCTTTTAATTTTTATAACTGTATCCATTTCGTGCCGTTTTTTATTAAGTAGCAGGCACTCGGATGAAATTGAAATTAGTTACACAAATTTCAATTTGATTTCCGGGCGTTTACTTATTATTTAAGTATTAAGTTCTTTATTCTTTTATGGACATTATGGACATCAATCCATCATTCCATCAATCCATCAATCCATTACTCCATTACTCCATCATATTTGATCCGGTAATTCCTCTCTTAATTGAAGAAAAAAGATTGTAGCTAAAATTGCTGTTACAATTGAAACTACGGCCATTACGCTAATTTTCAAAAGAAATTTATCGCTTGTAGGAACAAAAGTATTTGGCAGAGAATCATACCAAACAATTTGTTTCCATAAAATATTCTGGTAAAGATTTGTAAGATGATAAAGCGGGTTTATCTGAACAAAAATATTCCCTACTTTCGGCATCAAACGCATAATAAGTTCTCGCGGATAAACAATAGGTGTAAGCCAAAACCATAATTGAAGAAAAATACCAATTATTTGAGGCATATCGCGAAAGTGGGCTGTAACCGATGCCAGAAACAAACCTATTCCATACATAAAAAGAGTTTGAATAACAATAATTACCGGCAGCCAGATTATGCTCCAACCAACGCAATGTCCCGTGGCAAGAATTACTGCAAGAAAAATCGCGAGCATAATTGCAAGTGTAATTATTCCGCTTATAACCTGATAAAGTACAAGCAGCGGATGTGGAAACGCGACTTTTTTTATTAAATCACGATGAGCAAGAAACGCGGTAGAATTGCGCATAATAGTTTCGTTAAAAGTAATCCATGCTAACAAACCTGAACAAATATAAATACTCATCGCAAATGGATCATTGACATTCCCAAGCTTCGCCACCGCGTCAGCAGGAAGTTTAGCTCCAATAATTTTCGCAAGCAGAACAGCAAAAATAAAAACTTGCGCGGCAGGTTGAAGGATGTTCCAAAAAACACCAAGTACTGAACCGGCGTATCTGCTTCGAAAGTCCTGTTTAACGAGGTCCCACAGCAAATGTCTGTAATGCCAGAAGTCTATATTTAATTTAAATAGCTTTAACATAATTATTCGTTATTTTTTCATTTCCAATTGTAGAAGAAAGGCCGTGTCCCGGATAAACTACAGTATTATAAGGTAAAACATAAAGTTTTTCAAGAATCGATTTTCGTAATGTGTCCCAATCACCTCCCGGCAAGTCGCATCTTCCCACATCGCCTTTAAAAAGGGTGTCGCCACTAAAGAGGATTGGATTTTTTTCATTTTTTATAAAAAGTGAAATTCCTCCACGGGTATGTCCCGGCGTATGCAAAACTTTAACCTGTATTGAACCAAAATTTATTGTTTCTTCATCAGTAAATTCTTTATAAGGATGTTCTGAAATAACGGAAAGTCCAAGCATCGCCGATAAATTCTCTTCCGAGTCGGCAAGCATAGACGCATCATCCGGATGAATCCAAAGCGGGACATTTTTTTCTGAAACAATTTTTGACACGGCACCAATGTGATCACCATGTCCGTGGGTTAAGACGACAGCCTGCAAAGTAATCTTTTCATCTTCGAGTATTGTGAGTAATTCTTCAGCTTCCGCTCCGGGATCAATCAATAATGCGTCTTTAGTATTATCATCAATCGCGAGATAACAATTAGTTTCAAGCGGTCCAACCGGAATAGTTTTAACAGTTATATCAGACATAGTGTTCAGTGTTCGGTGTTCGGTGTTCGGTGTTCGGTGTTC
>JAOZNZ010000737.1 GCA_029933535.1 bacterium
GCGAATGTATTGTGTTTTCAAATATGTTCCAAAGTTATTCCCCGCAGTTGGACGATAAACTTTTTCTGTATTCAGAAAATGGGAATTATGTTTTGGATGGAGTTATAGTGAATTCCCGATTACGAGGAAAATCTCCTGACGGTACGGGTGAGTGGATGTATCCTTCAGAAACAACTCCCGGCGAATCTAATTTTTTTCTTCTTCATGATGAAATTGTTATAAATGAAATAATGTATAATCATCGTGATGTGCGTGCAACACCGGGTACATACTTATCAAGCACAAATATGCAAATAGATGCTGTTTGGAAATACAATCAGTCCGGTACGGACCTTGGCACAGCCTGGCGGGAAAAAAGTTTTGATGACAGCGCCTGGCTGTCGGGAAATGCTTTGCTTTATGTCGAAGTCGACCCTCTACCGGCACCGAAAAATACATTGCTTACACTTGGTCAAATTACATATTATTTTCGTACCAGCTTTATATTTACCGGTAATTATGAAAATGTAACTTTGCAGATTCATCCGATAATTGATGACGGAGCAGTTTTTTATTTGAACGGGGAGGAAGTTTTAAGGGTAGGCATGCCGGACGGTGAAATTACTCATAGTACTTTTGCTGCCGCGGCAATAGGTAATGCGGCATACAGTGGCCCATTCGATATTTCGGCAAATAATTTTATAATCGGAACAAATGTGATTGCAGTAGAAGTTCATCAACGTTCAACAGACAGTTCCGACATAGTTTTCGGCATGGCGCTTTACGCTCGAAAAACGCTTTCAGAACCAATTCCGTATGGCGAGTCAGATGAATCATGGGTTGAACTTTACAATCGCGGTACAAGTGTAGTAGATATTTCCGGATGGCAATTTAACAAAGGAATGAGCTATGTTTTTCCTGACGGAACATTTCTTTCACCGGATAAATATGTCGTTGTTGCCAAAGACACAAGTTTGATGGCAGAACTTCATCCTTCTATCAGATTAGCAGGGAACTTTTCGGGAAAACTTTCGCAGTCAGGAGAGAGAATAAGGCTTGTTGATAATTTTGGGAATTTGGCGGATGAAGTTCGTTATCTGGATGGTTCTCCCTGGCCTGATTATGCTGATGGGGGAGGTTCGAGTATTGAGTTGCGTGACCCTTACGCAGATAATTCTTTTCCGGAAGCCTGGGAGGGAAGCGACGAAACGTCAAAAATAAGTTGGAAAACTTATTCTTATCGCGGTGTTGCCGCGCCAAGTTCTCTTGGTGATGATGCCCAATGGCAGGAACTTGTGATCGGTTTGCTCGATGACGGGGAAATTCTTCTTGATGATATCAGTGTTGTAGAAGATCCCGACGGTGCAGCAGTTGAGTTGATTCAAAACGGTACTTTTGATATCGGTCCGGCGAACTGGCGGATAATTGGAAATCATCGGCATAGTGAAGCTGTTTTGGATCCTGAAAATTCCGGGAATTATGTTTTGCGGCTTAAGGCAACCGGGCCGACCGAACACATGCACAATCATGCGGAAACAACTTTAAAGAGCGCTGTAATTAACGGAAAGACTTACAAAATTTCGTTTAGAGCGAAATGGCTTGCCGGTTCCGACCAATTAAATATCAGGCTATATTTTAACAGATTGGGAAGAACAATACTTCTTGACGTACCAAAATTGAATGGGACTCCCGGTGCACAGAATTCTGCTTATGAAACCAACATTGGACCGGTATATAAAGATTTTATACATTTTCCGGCGGTGCCGGCTGCCGGAGAAACTGTTACAGTTTCTGTTTCTGCTAATGACAGTGATAGTGTGGCAGGAATGACTAATTGGTTTTCGGTGGATGGCGGCGCATGGATATTTACAGAAATGACCCTTTCGGGTGATAACAATTATTCTGCAACAATTCCCGGGCAGGCATTTCCTTCAATCGTTCATTTTTATATTGAGGGCTATGACAGTTTAGGCGCGCGTTCAACTTTTCCCGCAGACGGAAAAAATGCGAGAGCTCTGTACGAAATCGATGGTGGAGAAGCTGCTGTAAACGGTCGTCATAATGTTCGCATTG
>JAOZNZ010000738.1 GCA_029933535.1 bacterium
TCCAAGAGCTATGACTTTATGGATTGACAACCAAAATGAATGGGTTGAACATAATTGGATGCGTTTCAAAAGCACACGTGGAAGGCAGTCTAATGTGAAAAATCTCTCGCGGGAACTTATTAAGGAACTCGATGATAATGTGGAGCATCTAAAAAAAAGCTTTATTCGTTCATGTACTACAAAAAATAGAAGATGGGTCGTTCCTTTCTTTAAAACTTATTCCGATGACCTGGATAGACTGCAGAATATCCTCGTTAATGCAATCGATAATATCGCTGAAGCAGCTGCGGCTACCGACCCGGTTTATCTGAAAAAAAAATAAAACTTTGTACGCCTGAACGTGTGGTGGGAAAGTGGGAAAGTGGGAAAGTGGGAAAGTGGGAAAGTGGGAAAGTGGGAAAGTAGGAACACTTAACAACAAACTAAAAAAGCGAAAACCAGGAAAATAAATTGTCCCGATGATCGGGACAATTTCCTCCGAGCGCCTGAAATTTTAATAAATCACGGCGCAACAAAATTAACAATCAAAAACAGGCAAAAAAATGAAAATTAAATTCCTTGGCGGTGTTCATGAAGTAACTGGTTCTACGCATCTTTTAATGACTGATAAAAGTGTTGTCATGCGTGACTGCGGTATGTTTCAAGGGCATCGAAAAGAAGCCCGTGAAAAAAATAAAAACGTGCTTAATGATGTGAAAAAACTCGACGCTGTCGTCCTGTCACATGCGCACATTGACCATTCAGGTAATATTCCCGCACTCTCTAATATCGGTTATGAGGGGCCTATTCACGCTACACACGCTACAGCGGATTTGTGCGAATACATGCTGCGGGATTCAGCTCATATTCAGGAAATGGACGCAAAATATCTTAATAAAAAACTGGCGCGAAAAAATGAACCGTTAGTCGAACCAATTTATTCAAAAGAAGATGTCGAAAATGTAATCGAGTTGTTTAAAGGTCATGATTATCATCAGAAAATTCAAATTACTGAAGATATCGCTGTAACAGCTTATGATGCCGGACATGTGCTCGGAGCAGCTCTGCATATTTTTGATATTAACGACAACGGAATACACAAAAAAATCGGCTACGCGTTCGATCTAGGCAGAAAAAATCTTCCTATTCTTAATGACGTTGAACAAATTAATGATATCGACGCGCTGGTTATTGAAAGCACTTACGGTAATCGTTTTCATAAAGATATTCGCGAATCAGAAGATATTTTTGCCGATGCGATTAATCGTACTTATAAAAGAGGCGGCAAAATTATTATTCCTTCTTTCGCCCTTGAACGTTCGCAGGAAGTTCTTTACACTCTTGAAAAATTGGTGGGTGAACAGAGAATTCCAAGACTACCCGTTTATCTCGACAGTCCGCTCGCAGTTAAAGTTACAGATGTGTTTAGACGTCATTCAGACATTTTCGATCGTGAAACAAAAGAAATTCTGAAAAGCGGCGGACGTTTTCTCGGCGATAAAGCTGTTACATGTACGCAGAGTGTTGATGAATCTATTGCTTTGAATGAAGATAAAAGGCCAATGATTATTATTTCTGCTTCAGGAATGTGCGAGGCAGGTAGAATTCTTCACCACCTTAAAAATAATATCGAAGACGAAAAAAATACAGTTATGGTCGTTGGCTATATGGCACAACATACTCTCGGAAGACGTATAGTCGAAAAAAATGAAGTGGTTAAAATCTTTGGGAAATTGTATAAATTAAATGCCGAAGTCGTTGTTATGAATACTTTTAGCGGTCACGCCGATAGAAATGACTTGCTCAATTATGTTGATAACATTACACCGAAATGTAAAACTTTTGTCTTCGTGCATGGCGAGGAAGACGCTCTTGGGGACTTCGCTAATACTGTTAAATACAACCGTCCAAACGCAAGAGTGGAAATACCGGACAGGGGAGAAACAATCGAACTCTGACGAACCCGAGATCCGCGACCCGAGATCCGAAGCCCGAGATCCGAAGCCCGAGATCCGAAGCCCGAGATCCGAAGCCCGAGATCCGAAGCCCGAGATCCGAAGCCCGAGATCCGAA
>JAOZNZ010000739.1 GCA_029933535.1 bacterium
TAATTAGAAAGTGCCTATGAAATATTGTCCTGTATTGCAATGCAATACAGGACAATAGAACTTAATCAATTATTTGCGCTTGATAATTAATGCAATAAGACCCATACCAAATAACGCAATTGTCATTGGTTCAGGTATCGCACTGATTTTCATTTCATCTATACTGCCGGTGAATGGAGAGCCGGTAGTACGACTGGCACCGATAAAAGCCCGCGGATCTGCAGGGTATGCAGGATCAACAACAGCACCGGTCGCAATTCCATCAGTAGTGTTATCCATCGTAATAGTTTTATTTCCGCTAGGGTCAATTGAAGCGGTTAGATGAAGCCATTGATTAGATAAAGTTGCAGCGGTTGCCCAACCTGTATTAGCAAGGATTGCAGCAGCGCTTTCATAATGATAGAAGAGAGCCCTGCCATGAGTTTTTGAGCTGTTAAGGGCAAATCTAATACTAATAGCTGAAGTGATTTCAAAGATTCTTTGATCTAAATCTTCAAAACTTTCAGGCTTAATGTAGCATTCAAAATAAAATGCGTTAGGATTAGCCCAGCCATTGACAGATAAAGCTCTCGAAGCTCCGTCAAAATATATACAATTTCCGTAAACTCCGCCACCGACAATAGCATTATTAATGGCCATCGCCATATCATTGGTACGTCCGGGATTAGCGGAAGCATCATCATGGACATACCATGGTAATGCAGGTGGACTAACCCAGTTTGTTCTTGCGTCCATGTGCCATAGTGCCCATGTACCAACCGTATCAACCGGTGGCGGGTCGGCAGCGAAAGTGCTTGCCGAGAAAACCAATGCCAGCAGAGCGGTTAAGATAGTGATTTTTTTGATTGTTTTCATTTTTCAATCCTCTTTTTTAGGTTAAGAATAACTCAGACCAACATAGTCATGAGCTGTCGTAATTAATTGTTCGTTTTGAACAATACTATTTTTTGCAACTTTTCGTATGAAAATTGAATTAACTTTTTAGAAATTTAATAATTAATAAATAATAAATGATAAATGATAAATAGAAAGGTTCAGGAATAACACTCACTTTCATTTCATCAATACTTCCGGTAAAAAAATCTGTGTTAATACGACTGCCACCGATAAAAGCGCGCGGATCGGTTGGGTAGGCATCATCTATACCCGAAACTGAATTAGTTTCTCCGGAAACACCGTTAAGAAAAGCGCAAAATTTCCCGTCATAATCTACCCATGTAGTAACATGATTCCATTGGGATGTCATTACATCCAAAGTTCCCCATCCTGAAGTAACTAAATACGGAACACCGCCATCATAAATATAAAATAAAATTCGTCCGTGAGTATAAGCGCTATTACGGCTGAATCTTACACTAAGCGCTTGTGTAATTTCAAAAAGTTTTTGATTTTCATTATCTATATCTTCAGGTTTAATATAGAAATCAAGTTTAAAAGTATCCGAATCATTCCAGCCATTTACTGAAATAGCTCTCGAAGTTCCATCAAAATAAATACAATTGCCATAAACTCCGCCACCGACAATAGAACTAGTTATACCCATCGCCATATCATTAGTTCGCCCGGGATTAGCGGAAGCATCATCATTAACATACCACGGAAGGGCGGGCGGATCAACCCAGTTTGTTCTTGCATCCATGTGCCATAATGCCCAGGTACCCATACTGTCAACCGGAGCGGCGGCATAAGAGTTGCTTATGCAGAGCAATGCAATGATAACAGTTAGAATTCCAATTTTTTTCATTTTATCTCCTTGTTTTTTGTTAGGTTCTGTCAAATAAAGCTAACAGATTTAATTATAATTAGTTATTGATCGCAAACAACAATATTTGTCGATTGTAATCGCTTTAATTTGTTTCAAATTCTATGTTCGTCGGCATTACGGTTATTTTGTCCTGACGGCCATTACTGAAAGTAAGATTAATAATCATTTCATTCCAATCGCCTGATCTCGTTATTGCCGGCATAGTTTCCGAACTGCCTGCCGCGACAAGCAGAGTAATAAATTCAGGATATCTTGCATTTATGTTAATTTTCAATTCTTTATAAA
>JAOZNZ010000740.1 GCA_029933535.1 bacterium
TCCACCGTTACCGATTTTGCGAGATTTCTTGGTTGATCAACATCGCATCCTCTTGCAACGGCGATATAATAGGCGAAAAGCTGCATAGGGATAGCCATTAGAATAGGTTTTAACGCGTAATGCACTTTCGGAATAAAAATTACGTCGTCTGATAATTTTTCAATCATTTGATTTTTTATATCTGTTACAGTAACTATTCTTCCTTTACGCGCCTGAATTTCCTGGATGTTTGCTATCATCTTTTCAATGAGAGGGGAATCGGGCGCTAAAGCAACAGTTAAATGCTCCTCATCTATAAGCGCAATTGGACCATGTTTCATTTCAGCCGCGGGATATCCATTGGCATCAATGTAAGAAATCTCTTTTAGTTTTAACGCTCCTTCGAGTGCAACAGGGAATTGATCATTTCTACCCATAAAGAAAGCATGTTGTGTGTCAACATATTTTTCGGCAACTTTTTTTATTTCTTCGCGGGAATCGAGAACCGATTGAATCGCATCCGGCAATTTCTCGAGTGCCTTCATAATTTCATTTGCTGTATCACGGGAAAGGCCGCGTACTCTGGCAAAATAAATTGCGAGAAGAATCATAACCGTAACCTGAGAAGTAAAAGCTTTTGTTGATGCAACTCCTATTTCAGGTCCTGCGTGAACATAAACTCCTCCATCACATTCGCGTGCAATAGTGCTGCCTACAACATTACAAATTCCCATAACCGTAGCGCCTTTTTGTTTTGCTTCACGCAATGCGGCGAGAGTGTCGGCGGTTTCACCCGATTGGCTTATAGTAAGAACGAGAGTGTTTGGTCGGACAATTGGGTTTCTGTATCTGAATTCAGAAGCAAAATCCACTTCTACTGGAATTCCCGATAGTTGTTCAATTATATATTTACCTACCATTCCTGCATGAAGAGCAGTGCCGCAAGCGGTAATTAAAATTCTGTCAATATTCAGAATGTCTTTATTTGATAACTTTAATCCACCGAGTTTTGCCGTGGCTTGTTCGTGAAGCATGCGACCGATGAAAGCATTGCGTACAGAATCGGGTTGTTCGCAAATTTCTTTAAGCATAAAGTGATCATAGCCTGCGCGGCCTATTTCATCAATGTCCCAGGAAATTTCTTCAATATCTTTTGAAACCGGTGCACGCTCGAAAGTTTTCGTCTGGTAAGTGTCACGATTTATCGTAACGATTTCATTATCGTCAAGATAAATAACCTGCTTTGTGTATGTGACAAATGCGTTAATATCAGAAGCTATAAACATTGCGTCGCGACCTATGCCGAGTACGAGCGGGCTGCCTTTTCGTGCACCGATGATTGTATCGGGAATATCGTCGCAAAGTACGGCAATTCCGAAAGTCCCTTCAAGCATCTTAACAGTATCACTTACAGCTTTCTCAAGCCGGGCAAGCGGATTGTTTGAATCTGAATTGTCAGTATTGTAGAAATGTCTTTCTATAAGATGAGCGATAATTTCTGAATCGGTTTCAGTGATGAATTCTCTGCCTTCATTTTCCAAATGCTTCTTTAATGTGGCATAATTTTCTATGATACCATTGTGTACTATCGCTATCTTACCGGTTTGGCCAACGTGTGGATGAGCGTTAGTTAGAGTTGCAGCACCGTGAGTTGCCCATCTTGTGTGAGCGATGCCGATATTTCCGTTTGTAGGGTTTTGATTGATCACTTTTTCAAGCTCAACAATTTTCCCAATTTGCTTTCTTATTTCAATTTTTCCCGCGTCGGAAATAGTAGCGATTCCGGCTGAATCATAGCCGCGATATTCAAGACGTTTAAGTCCTTCGATTAAGATCGGAGCCGCGTCATTTTTCCCAATATATCCAATAATTCCGCACATAATATTCCTTGGGGTTTAAGTTAGTTAGTCAAAAGTTGCGCGTTGAAACGCGCTTAAGGTTGCTCACTTCGTTCGCTTAAGGTCGCACGCTGAAGCGCGCATAAGGTTACTCACTTCGTTCGCTTAAGGTTATAAGATTTCAAACTTGTAAAGTCGCTCCGGCGACTAACCTTAAGTCCCGATTT
>JAOZNZ010000741.1 GCA_029933535.1 bacterium
GGCCTTTGACTCATTTCACAATTGCTGCATCTGACAAGAAATTCGTTGAAGCCAAAGCTGAAATTCAAGGAGACACTATTATTGTTTCAAATCCAAAAATTAAAAAACCGGTTGCTGTTCGTTACGGATGGACTGATACAGCGGAACCGAATTTATTTAACAAAAAATCTTTACCGGCATCATCTTTCAGAACAGATAACTGGCCTGGTCTTACATATAATAAACTCTAAAATGATTGGTAAAATCTTTAACCGGAAATTATAAATGACTAAGAAAAAAATAGGAATTATTGGCGTTAGCGGTTTCGCTAAAAGTCATTTGAACTCAATTAAACATTACAAAGATAAATGTGAGTTAATTGCCGCGTTTGTCAGAAAAGAAGATAGATACGAGCCGGATGTTAAAGCTGCTGAAGCTCTTGGGGCTAAAATATATGAAAACGTTGATGAAATGTTTGAAACCGAAAAAGGGAATGTTGGTATCGTTTGTATTCCTACCGGTATTGATTCCCACTGCTATTATTCTGTTAAGGCTTTGAAATCAGGCTACAATGTTATTTGCGAAAAGCCTGTTGCAGGTACAATTGATGATGCGTTGGAAATGAAAAAAATAGCTGATGCGACAGGGAAAAAACTATGCATAGCTTTCCCGATTATTTATTCTCCTGTTATTCAGAAAATGAAAAAAATAAAAACAGAAAATCTATTGGGAAATCTTATCTCATGTAAAAGTTACGCCCTCTGGCCAAGAAGTACAGCTTATTATAATAGAAACGGATGGGCAGGTAAAATAATTTTTAACGGAAAGAAAATATTCGATTCTCCTTTGCAAAATGCTACCTCTCACTATTTTAATAATTTGTTGTATATTGCAGGTGAAAAACCGGATGAATCGGCTATGCCCAAAGAAATTTACGCCGAAAATTTCCGCGCAAAGAATATTGACTCTGCAGATACTCAATTCATCAGAGTTATAACTGAAAATAATATAAAAATAACTTTTATTGCAACTCATTCATGCAAAAAAACATTTGGCCCAATTGCAGAATATCTTTTTGAAAACGGGAAAATAATATGGTCTTTTTCAGCCGGGGATCTCGGCTCAGCTAAAATTTTTGAAAAAATCGGTTCAGAATATAAACTTATTGATGAATTTGATAATGGCACAACTCAAATTCATACGTTAGTTTTCAAAAATATGTTTGAGGCTATTGATAATAACACTCCGCCGCTTTCAAACATCAACAATGCGTATCAGCATACAATTTGTGTAAATAAATGTTTTGAGTCGTCAAACGGAATTACACAAATTGATGAAAAATATCTAGATGAACTTTCGATAGAAAAAGAAATGTATAATCCTGATTGGGACGTTTCTAAAGAAAAAAATATCGTGATTAAAGGAATAGAAGAAATTATTGAAAAAATGTACGAACAGGAAAAAAGCTTTATCGAAATTGGTGCCGAATGGGCGAAGTAAGCCGCACTTCCAAGTGCGAGCAGGGAATGATGGGATAACGAATTAAACATTCAATATTCAACAAGAAATGAGCAATCATAAAGTAAATATAAATTTCCTGACGTTGACATTGAGAATTGAATATTGATTATTGGATATTTATAATGTCCATTTGATCCATAATGTCCATAATGTCCATTAAAATATAAATCCCCTAACCCACTCCCGGGTTCTGTCAAATATAATAGACAGAATTTGTTATAATGCCCTTTATTTATCGTACTTTAGGGCGTTTTTTTCTTTCTCCCCCCTTTTGTCCGCCAAATCAGCATACATTTTGAGGGTGTTTTTGAGAGTTATCCACAATTTTAATTTATGAGAATGGGCTTTTAACACAGCTCGTCGGAGTGAATTAAAATTGTGCATAACTCGGCTTAACGTTATTTTGCCGCAAAGCGGCTTAGGTGTATAGCCCCGTGCTTTAGCGCGGGGATGTAATAAACAAAGTCTATCCGCCCGAAAAGGGCGGGGGAATTAATCGGACATTTTGGATCCATTTGCTGCGTCCCTACAGGACGCTTTTTA
>JAOZNZ010000742.1 GCA_029933535.1 bacterium
CCGGAGCCTGAAAAATTATTGCCGCAATTATTACAAACGGAATATAAGCGCAATTAGAAAAAGTAACGCTTACAATAATTACGCGTTTAAAATCATTTTGCTTCCCGCAAATCAGAGACAGAATAAAACCAACACAAAGCCCACCGGCAATATTTACTAAAGCGGCTACCGGAAGCACCCATAATTCTTTCAGGGCGTCAAAACTTATTGCGGAAATGATTTTACTGAACAGCAGGCATGGTAAAATAACATAGACAAGAACATTTGTCAAGTCTTTCAATGCCAATTCGTGCAGGATTTTTTTACGAGCAAGAATCGCTCCGCAACTTGTTGCGATGAGAATTGTAAGAATAATTTCCGTACTTAACCAAAAATAGTTCATAAAGAATAGTTACAAAGTTACAAGGTTACAAGGTTACAAGGTTACAAGATTGCAAGGTTTACAGACCAAACAGACTAAACGGACTAAACGGACTAAACGGACTAAACCGACCGAGTAACCAGCGTCAAATGTCAAATGTCAAACGTTAAAATCTCCACATTTTCTCCTGCGGATATTTTTTCGCAATAGCGGGGAAATTTTATTAAACAATTAGCGTTAGCCATTCCGGACAACATAGCCGACCCGCGTTGTTGAATCGGTGTTACAATATTATTATAAGCGATTCCTCTAACGAATTCTAATCGTTGATCTGTTTTTGTAAGAGTTTTTTCAAGTTTTACCATTGTTTTTTTTAATCTTGCTTCATCGGAATTATAACCGAGTTGTCTTCGCAATAAAAAACGGACATAAAGATAATATGTAACAATTACCGACACAGGATTTCCCGGTAAGTTAAAAATAATTTTATCATCAAATTTGCCAAACCAGGTTGGTTTACCGGGTTTTACAGCAACTTTCCAAAAGATTTTTTTGGCGCCGATTTTTGTCAGGCAATCCTGAATAAAATCATATTCTCCCATCGATGCTCCACCGGCAATTATAATTACGTCCGCTTTTGAAATCGCGGTTTTAATTACTTTTTCAATATCTGCCGGATTATCTTTAACATACTCAAAATATGAGACAGGAAAATTATCGGAAATAAGAGCCGATTTTAACGCCGGACCGGTTGCGTCAATGATTTTACCGGGCTGAAGTTGAGAGCCGGGATGTAATACTTCATCGCCGGTAATAATTATTGCAATTTTTGACGGTTCAAATACATTGAGTTTTGTCATTCCAAGAGATGAAGCTAATCCAATAACTCCCGGTGTAACAACAGTATCTTTTTGAACAAGCGAATCGCCTTTTTTGGCTTCTTCACCTTTAAATCTTACATTTTCGCCCATCGGTATCGGTGCAAAAAACTTTACAATATTTCCGGCGCGTTCTGTGTCCTCAACTTTTACAATCGCATCAGCACCTTGGGGCATTGGTGCACCGGTCATTATTGCTGCACATTTTCCACAACTGACAATTTTTGTTGATTGAGTTCCTGCAGCAACAGTTTCAATAACTTCCAAGTTCGCTGGATTTGTTTTAGATGCACAGGTTAAATCCTCTGATTTTACCGCAAAGCCGTCCATTGCGGAATTAGTAAAAGCGGGAATATCGTTGGAAGCGATAATTGATTCCGCAAGAATTAAACCTGTGCATTTTTCAAAAGAAAACGAAACGGATTTGTTCAAAAAAGCATTTTCGTCAATTAATTTTATAGCTTCATTAAAATTTAAAAGTTCATTATTTTTCATTTGACAGATTATACCATACCGTCAATGATTTGAAAAGAGAGGATAATATTTTTTAAACACATAAGATACATAAGAACATATAAGTTTAAAAAAATTATAATTGTGCGTGTCTGGATAATTTAAGAACATTCATTATTTTGAGAGAAAAAACCTGTTCATTTTTTGGAAAAAACAGTATAATGATCAAAACATTTAATGTAATTAACTAAAAAGACATATTATGAATATTAAGAAAGTTTATTTATATACAAAATGAATTGGTTAATTCATGGAAAAATAATAAAGATTACAGAGGATTAAGATGGAAA
>JAOZNZ010000136.1:0-6128 GCA_029933535.1 bacterium
TTCAGTGTTCAGTGTTCAGTGTTCAGTGTTCAGTGTTCAGTGTTCAGTGTTCAGTGTTCAGTGTTCAGTGTTCAGTGTTCGATGTTCGATGTTCGATGTTAAATGTTAAATATTTTTGAACGTCCAATGTCGAATGAATTTAACTCCCCTCCTGTTTTAGGTGGCACATCCCGAGTACTCCCTCGGGGAGGGGTACCCGCAGGACGGGGTGGTTGACCATTCTGTCCGTTTGGTCTGTTTGGTCTGTTTGGTCTGTTTGGTCCGTAATTTTAATCAAAGGTGTTTACTATGAAAAACAAAAAACTCGCTGTTATCGCTATTGGTGGTAATTCATTAATCATAAATAAATCCCATATGAGCGTTTCTGATCAATATGCCGCAGCGCATGAAACATGTGTTCATATTGCTGATATGATTGAACACGGCTGGGATGTCGCAATTGGTCACGGTAACGGTCCACAGGTAGGTTTTATTCTCCGGCGTTCAGAACTTTCAAGTCATGAACTGCATGAAGTACCTCTTGACGCTTGCGTTGCAGATACTCAGGGCGCTATTGGTTATGCTGTACAGCAAAATCTTTATAATGAGTTTATTCGTCGTGGTTTGAAAAAAGAAACTGTGACTGTTGTCACTCAGGTTGAAGTTGACAAAAGCGATCCGGCTTTTTTAAATCCCGCAAAACCTATCGGATCTTTTATGCCCAAAGAAGAGGCGGAAACAAAGAAAATAAATGACAGTTGGGATGTCGTTGAAGACGCCGGACGAGGATGGCGGCGCGTTGTTGCTTCACCAAAACCAAAACGAATAATTGAAGAACGAGCGGTAGAAAATCTGATCAATGCGGGAATTGTTGTTATTACAGTTGGTGGGGGTGGAATTCCGGTCATCGCTGATGAAAACGGTGATTTGCAAGGTGTCGCAGCTGTAATCGACAAAGATAATGCAACTTCTCTCCTCGCAACTAATCTAAATGCTGATTTATTTCTTATAACCACTGCGGTAGAAAAAGTCTGCCTGAATTTCGGTAAACCTGAAGAAAAGCAGGTTGACCAAATGACACTCTCGGAAGCCAAAAAATATCTTGCCGAAGGAATACATTTTGCAAAAGGAAGTATGGAACCGAAAATTAAAGCTGTTATTGATTTTCTTGAAAACGGCGGTAAAGAAGCTATAATCACCAACCCTACAAACATCAAAAGAGCATTAAAAGGCGAAACAGGAACAAGATTTATTGTATGATTTAACGATTGAAACGATTGAAATGATTGAATTAAAATTCTGTCAATTTAAAAATAGCCACTAAGACACGAAAACATAAAGAAGTTTTGCGGCAGCAAAAAATCATAATCAAGAATCCGGACTATAAATTCATCACGAAGAGATGAATTTCCTCAGCCATGCCTGAAAAAAATATTAAATCGTTAAATCATCACATCATAGAATCGTTAAATAATAATGGCATGGCATATTGAAACATCTTAGCTTTTTTGATAGAATAATACCGCTGTAAAAATAATAACCTTAATAATTGATTCAAAACTCCGTAAGTTCGGTGTTTCTTTTTTTTCAATTATTTTAATTAAGGATTTATGAATATGAAAAAAAATACTAAACACGTTCTTTCAGTTACTGACTTGTCAGCTGAAGAAATCGATGTAATTTTAAAAGATGCTATCAGATTAAAAAAATCACCGCTGTCAGATGATCTTAAAGGTCATTTCCTCGCGCTGATTTTTGAAAAACCAAGTCTGAGAACCCGCGTTAGTTTTGAAGTCGCTATACAGGAACAGGGAGGTTGCAGTCTCATTCTTCCTCCAACTGCAATCCAAATGGGAAAACGTGAAGCTATAAAAGATGTCGCAGCTTATCTTTCGGGAAATGTTACCGCAGCAACACTGCGTGTTTTTGACCATCAAACATTAGTGAAATTTGCCGAGTATGCAACTATTCCAATTATTAACGCGCTTAGTGATGTTGAACATCCATGTCAGGCACTTGCTGATGTAATGACCGTTCTCCAGCACAAAGGTTCACTCGAAGGAAAAAGACTGATGTTTATCGGCGATGGAAATAATGTTTGTCACAGTTTACTGCTCGCAGGCGCATTAACAGGGCTTTCAGTTACTGTCGCATGTCCTGAAGGTTATGAACCTTCTGATGAAATTCTCAAAAAAGCCCGTGAAATTGGCGCTGAACGAGGAGCTGAATTTGTTGTCACTAATAATCCTGCCGAAGGTGCAAAAAATGCCGACGCTGTTTATACTGACGTTTGGGCAAGCATGGGTCAGGAAGACGAAACGGCCGCGCGTAAAAAAATTTTCCAGCCTTTCCAATTAAATTCTGAACTGCTTGCAAACGCGCCTGATGCGATTGTTATGCACTGTTTGCCTGCACATCGCGGTGAAGAAATTACAGATGAAGTAATTGACGGACCGCAATCTGTTGTGTTTGATCAGGCGGAAAACCGCCGTCACGCACAAAAAGCATTATTACGATTCTTATTGATGGATTAGTGAAACTGGACATTAGACGTTAGACGTTTGACGTTGGATGTTTAGAATTATCAACAAGAACTAATTAAATAGAATGGTGAGTTGTCTTATTCGTCCTATCCGTCTTATTCGTCCAATATGTCCTTTCCGATTACTAATTAGGGGCTGCTCGAAAAGGGTTCAGCCGCAACGTGTCTCGACCACTTACCATTAACTTTTAACTTTTAACTTCTACCGCCGGCCTCCTCGACCACCTCCACCCCGACTTCTTCCTCCACCACTCCTTCCGCTTGATCTTGATGACCTTGACGGCGAGCGATTCATCGAAGAGCGTGAAGTTGATGATCTTGTTGATGTTCTGGTTCGTTGATAATTTCTTGTGTTGGTTGTCCCGCGCTGCCTTGCTTTATGTTGATTATCCATATTTCTGCGCGATTGAGAAGAATGATTTGAACCGCTCCACCCATTTTTCCCTTTCGTCTGCCACCCATCTAAATTCTTCCGGCTAATATTTCCGTTTTTGTCTGCATATACATTATTTCGTTTGGATGACTGTGTATAACGAGCAGATCCTTTTGACGAAAAATCCTGCAAACCAACGGAAGAATTCCCCTGACTTGGAAGTTGGCGGTTACCTGTACTAGGTAGATATCGATCGCCCGTGTTTGGAAGTTGCCGGTCACCCGTGCTCGGAAGTTGGCGGTCGCCGGTACTAGGAAGTTGACGGTTACCCGTGCTCGGAAGTTGGCGGTCGCCCGTGCTTGGAAGTTGGCGGTCGCCCGTACTGGGAAGTTGACGATCGCCTGTGCTGGGAAGTTGGCGATCACCTGTACTCGGAAGATATCGATCACCCGTACTCGGAAGATATCGATCGCCTGTGCTGGGAAGTTGACGGTCGCCTGTGCTGGGAAGTTGGCGATCACCTGTACTGGGAAGATATCGATCGCCCGTGCTCGGAAGTTGGCGGTCACCCGTACTAGGAAGATATCGGTCGCCGGGCCTTCTAACGTGGTCTCTTCTATTATTATTTATGTTCCGTTCGTTTTTGTAATTTCTACTGTTGTTAACATAAATATTATTATTACCTCCACCTCGACCATATCCATACTCTCTGTTTCGATGCCAGGCTACAGCTCCGGCCGTGCGGGCAACAGCGAGTCCACCGTAAACAGCTCCGTAACCCAACCCGACATTCCAGCCTGTTATGCCGTTATAGTTGGCTGAAAGACCGAAAGTGCACGGCCGCGGCCAGTAATATCTTCCTAGCCACGGAGTATATCCGTATCCGGTACCATAAACCATACAATCGTCATAACAGTAACTTCCTTCATAGCCCGGGGTATAACCTACATATACATCTTCTGGAGTGTCATCATAAACTCTGCAATAAGTAACAGGATATGCAGGACAACTTGGAGGAATGGTATATATTACCGGTGGGACAACGCTGCATACGCTCCAAATTGTTCCATAGCTTAAATTCAGCGCTGCGCCAGAAATATCTTCGGAAGTTTTTAAAGCTTCTGCATCTGCACCACCAGGCACGTTCTCAACGTTTTCTGCAGCTTTTTCTTTTACGGTCAACAGTTTGTCGGTTACATACCAAATCCCGTTTTTACAGCAATAATATTTGTTGTCCACATAAATTACTTGATCCTCAGTATTAACTGCATATTCCATTTCTGTCCCTTCAATCTCTTCAAATTCCGGTTCTCCATCAAATGCAACCACAATGTTTGTGTCGTCGCGATCTATCTTGGCGGTTTGTGGAATGTAAGAATCAAGAACTGCGTCCTTTGACTCTTCAGTTCCTGAAACGTGTGTGAGTACTTCTCCTTTTACTGATCCTGGCGGAATTTTTGCAAAATCGGCCGGAAGTTTATTGGAGGGCACATTTTTCCATGGCCCTTTCTTTTTTGATGAAGCGTACCATCTTCCTGACAGCAATAAATATATTTTCTGAGGGTCTATTTCCAAAAAAACATTTGCTTCTGTATTTTCAACATATAATAAATCTGTTCCGCGAATGGGAACAAAATCAGGATTACCTTCTATAACTATCAGTTCGGCTGTATTCGTTGTAACAATAACTTTTGGCAATAATCCTCCACTATCTTCCTCTTTTTCTGCTGTTCCTTTTCCGCCCGCATCGAAGTTTTTTACATCATCAGGAATTTCTGTCGCCGTCGTCCAGTCACCTAAAATATCTGATGCACTTACCCAGTTTTTACCGCTGCCAAGATAATATTTTTTTGTCTTTGTATCAAGAAGAATTGTATACGTGGCATTAATTATCCGCATAAGTTTCTTCCCTTTAACAGGCTGTAATTTTGGTTCGCCGTCAATAGAAACAAGAACAGCCGGATTTGAAGAAAAAATAATTTCCGGAGGTTTCATTATAAAATCTTTAGATGCCACTTCTTCTTTTTTGGCAAACTCAAGCATCGTATGGAGCCTGTCAAGTGAAATATCTATATCTTTGTTGAGAAGTCCCTGTTCAATTACTGATGCTAATCTTTGTAACTTATCTTTATAATCATCCGGAAACTTGATTCGCTCAACCTTCATATCTTCAAGTGTTGCCATTCTTGTTCCGCGATCAGTTGTAAGTTTTGATGTAATCCAAACTGCTCCGAATATTGGTTCTTTGTCTCCGGTAAGTTTTATAGAAACAGCCGCTCTGGCATTTACTGTATTTTTTTCCAATGATTCAAGCTGAGGTTGATAAACCGTTAGATTTCCTCCGGCGTTATTTATTTCCTTAGGCCATCGATGTTCTATCTTTGATCCTGCTTCTTCAGCAGCGAACGAATTCATTGATAAAATTATTATTAACGATGAAACCAAAATTGATTGAATTATTGAAATTTTCATTCTTGCTCCTTTTTTATTCATTATTTAAAAATCCCCCTGAATCCCCCTTTAAAAGGGGGAATTGCTTTAGATAACTTTCTGAATTCAGATGTTTTGCCCTCTTCAAGGCAAGTTTCCACAGGTTTTTAGCAAAAAGAATGAAAAATAATTTCTAACGACGGCCTCCGCCTCCTCGACCTCCGCCTCCTCGACTCCTTCCTCCGCTACTTCTTCCACCGCTACTTCTGCTTCTGCTACTGCTTGAACGCGATGGTTGTGTTTGTCGACTCGATGAAGAACGTGAAGTTGACGATCTTGTTCGTGACTGATTATTTCTTGTGTTGGTTGTCCCGCGTTGCCTTGCTTTATGTTGATTATCCATGTTGCTGCGAGTTTGGGGAGATTGCCTTGAATTATTCCAACCGGATTTGTCTTTCGTCTGCCATCCATCCAAATTCTTACGGCTTACGTTTCCATTCTTGTCTGCAAAAACATTGTTGTTCTTTGCTGATTGACGGCTGCGATCTGAATCTCTGGCAGAAGAAGCTGAACGATCACGCTGACTTGGAGAATCACCACTCATTTTTCTGTCGCGCAGACTCTGAGAATCTCCGGCTTTCCTGTCATTTTGACGTGTCTCACGATCACCGGGCCTTGTCTCGCGGTCACCGGGGCGCTTATCGCGGTCGCCGGGGCGCTTATCGCGGTCGCCGGGGCGCTTATCGCGGTCGCCGGGCCTTGTCTCACGGTCGCCGGGGCGATTATTTATATTCCGTTCGTTTT
>JAOZNZ010000136.1:6228-7980 GCA_029933535.1 bacterium
TCGCCGGGCCTTGTCTCACGGTCGCCGGGGCGATTATTTATATTCCGTTCGTTTTTGTAGGACCTGCTGTTGTTAACATAAATATTATTATTACCACCTCGTCCATATCTTCCGCTTCCATATCCTCTGTTTCGATGCCAGGCAACAGCACCGGCCGTCCGGGCAACAGCTAGTCCACCGTAAACAGCTCCGTAACCCAAACCAACATTCCATCCTGTTATGCCATTATAGCTGACAGAAAGACCGAAAGTGCACGGACGCGGCCAGTAATATCTTCCTAACCACGGAGTATATCTGTATCCGGTTCCATAGACCATACAACCGCCATAACGGTAGCTTCCTACATAACCCGGAGTGTAGCCTACATATACTTCTTCGGGAGTGTAGCCATAAACTCTGCAATAAGTAACAGGATAAGCAGGACAGCTTGGAGGAATGGTATAAATTACCGGGGGAACTATGCTGCAAATTCGCCAGGCTGTTCCAATAGTTAAATTCAAAGCCGCTCTGGTAATATTTCCGGCGGATTTTAGAACTCCTGCAACTTCTCCGCCTGCCACTTCAGCAGTAGCTTCAGTAGTTTTTCCCGCTGATGTCAAAAGCTTATCTGCTACATACCAGACACCACCTTTACAGCAATAATATTTGTTATCCACATAAACGACTTGATCTTCAGAATTTACCGCGTATTCCATTTCTGTTCCTTCAATTTCTTGAAATTCCGGTTCGCCGTCAAAAGCAACTACAAGGTTTGTGTCATCCCGATTTATCTCGGCAGTTTGCGGAATGTAAGAATCAAGAATTGCATCCTGTGACTCTTCAGTTCCCGAAATTTGCGTGAGTACTTGTCCTTTAGCTGATCCGGGCGATATTTTTGCAAAATCGGCGGGAAGTTTATCTGAAGCTATGTATTTCCAAGGTCCTTTCTTCTTTTTTGAAGTGTACCATCTGCCTGATAATAATAAATATATTTTCTGAGAACCTATTTCCATGAAAATATCCGCTTCTGTATTTTCTACGTATAATAATTCTGTTCCGCGAATAGGTGTGAACTCGGGTGCACCTTTTATAACTATAAGTTCTGCTGCTTTAGTTGTAACAATAATTTTCGGCAATACTCCTCCATTATCAACCGCTTCTTCTGCGGTTTCTTTTCCACCGTCATCGAAGTTTTTTACATCATCAGGAATTTTTGTTGTCGGAGCCCAATCGCCTAAAATATCTGATGTACTTACCCAGTTTTCTCCGCTGCCAAGATAATATTTTTTTGTTTCTGTATCAAGAAGAATTGTGTAAGCGGCATTAATTACCTTCATAAGTTTTTTGCCTTCAACAGGCTGTAATTTTGGTTCCCCATCAATAGAAACCAGTACAGCCGGGTTTGTAGAAAAAATAATTTCCGGAGGCTTCATTATAAAATCTTTAGATACCGCTTCTTCTTTTTTGGCAAATTCAAGCATTGCATTCAGTCTGTCAAGTGAAATCTCTATATTCTTTTTGAGAATTCCCTGCTCAATCACTGATGTTAAACTTTGTAACTTGTCTTTATAATCATCCGGAAACTTGATTCGTTCAACCTTTATACCCTCAAGAGTTGCCATTCTTGTTCCGCGATCAGTTGTAAGTCTTGATGTAATCCAAATTGCTCCGAATACCGGCTCTTTTTCTCCGGTAAGTTTTACAGAAACCGCCGCCCTGGCACTTACCGAATTTTTTTCCAATGATTCAAGCTGAGGTTGATAAATTGTTAGG
>JAOZNZ010000743.1 GCA_029933535.1 bacterium
ACTTTTTGAAACAGAGCCGCGCTCGATAGGTCTTGTAAAAATCAGTTCTGCGATAGATTATATGGAAAAAAATTATCCGGAAGAAATTTCTGTAAATCATCTCGCAAATAAAGCGGATATGGCATCAAGTACTTTTCGGAGAATTTTTAAGCAGACTACCGGTCTTACACCCACCGATTTTCTTATTCATCTACGAATTGAAAAAGCAGCGAAAATGATTTTACAGAAAAATGTTAAAATTACCGACGCGTCTCTGGCATCCGGCTTCTGGAACAGCAGTTATTTCACAAGAAAATTCAAATAATGAATAACAAATAAATCCCAAATCTCAAATTCAAAATCCCAAACTTTGTGTGTTTGTTTTTTGATTTTTTCTTCTTTTGTTATTTATTTGTTTTTTGTTTTTTGTTTTTTGTTATTTTTTACCTGACAGGGTATCTTTCTCTTTCAATAATATCAACATAATTATCTGCTTTCTTATCAGTTTCAATTACAAAACGTTTTTTTCGCGTGGCTATTATTAAATCAGAATTCAGTTTAACGGATTTTTCGATTGTTGTTGGTTTAAGTATTTGTGCTTCCACCTCAATTGTAAAAGCGCTGGAATCAAGGCCGAGAATATTTACACATCGTTCAAATATATCCGGTGTCATTCCTTTTACTTTAAATAAATCGCCAAGAGATTCATAAGGTTTTAAATCTTTCTTACCATTCCTGTCAATTCCTTCCACAATATTTTTAGCAAGTTTCTGATCAATTCCCGGAAGGCTTGACAACAAGCGTTCCGGAGCGGTATTTATGTTTACTCTGCCCGGAACAGGGACAGGTGTTATAACAGCATAATTGAACCATGCAATACCTGTTTGCCTGCCGCCTGACCCAACCATCGCTTCACCGGTTTTATCGCCTGTGTTTCGTTCAATAACATCGTGAGCTGTCAGTTGTATTTTAATACTGCCATCACCCGAAATATTTTCCGGTTTTATTTTCCCTGCGTTAAAAGAATCTTGTTTACCGTATTGGCGTCGCTGTTTCAATACATTAAATTCTTTGGTTTTGTAGTTCCAAACTTCAACATCAAGTGACGCGTTATTATTTTCTTCGAGAAATTCGGTTGTGTCAATCGCATCGTTAAGACCATGAATATATAAATCATAAGTTCCGGAATAAGGTATCGCGTTTTCCCATGTCCATACAGCCGACTCACCACTTTTTCTTGTATAGCACATTGGAGTGGCATAACCGGGTCCAATCGAAAATTTATTCCCTGTATTCGGTTTCAATGATTTCCGGTTAGGAGATGAACGGGGAAGATATCTGGAATTTTTTTCCGCGAGAAGAATAGTTTTTTTTGAATTAGAAATGATCGGAAATTTTTCGCCACGGAGCGGACCGGTTAGAAAACGCAGAGTGTGGCCAATCCATTTATCCTTTTTCCATCCTCCGTTTTTGGCTTGAACTGATGATAATGATGACCCGGCAACTTCATCATAAGCCTGATCCCAGCCAACACGTGTTACATCACCAAGACAGGATTCAAGTCGAATATGAGATGAAGACACATGTTTTGAAATTGAGCTGAGCGCGTTAGCACCTTTTGAAATATCTCCACTGCCGCCAAGTCGTTCGAAATCATTACCTGTAGAAACGTTTCTTGATTCACCTACGCTGCAGTAAGGCCCGTTTTTAATAAAGAATCGTTCGTTTCGTCTTGACTGCATAGCTTTATTAAGAGCGTTTTCGTAATGACCGCCAATAGTAGGTTTTTGTCTTTTAACCCATGTGCTTTTTGTAGGGTCAATTTTTTCACTGCTTTGTCCGAGGTCAGCATTTTTTTCAAATTTTCCGTAATCAACAGTTCGCGCGCAAATTTGTTCATATTCGTTTTTGAGAGTAAGACTGACAATACCTCCTTGGTACGGCAATCCGAGAACCATAAGTTCCCCGCCTTTCTCCGGCAATTTAGGATTTCCCGCACCGCCAAGTGGCATCCAGAATTCCATCATATTTTTACTGTTTCCCCATGCAACGGGCATAA
>JAOZNZ010000137.1 GCA_029933535.1 bacterium
GTAACGCTATAACATTTTGAATCAGTAAATTCAGATTTATTTCTTTATAATCTAACTCCGTGCTTTTCTTCTCAAGTTCAGCTAAAGTTAATAAATCACTTACAATATTTATAAGCCGTTGTGTATTTCGTTTTACAATCTCAAGATATTTATTCGTTTCACAGTCACATGTTTCTAAAGCCAAATCAAGATATCCGTTTATGGAAGTCAATGGAGTTTTCAATTCATGCGAAGCATTTGTAACAAAATCCTTTTTTATTTTTGACAGTTCTATGATATCGCTAATATCAAAAATTGAAATGATAATGTGTTCACCCGAATCGGAAATATCACCAACACAGATCAACTGCTTATCATTAATTTCAATTTGTTTTTTGATTTTCTTTTTACCGGCTACAACTGTTTCGATTAAATTTGTAAGTTCCGGTTCTCTCATCATTTCCCAATAAAATTTTCCAACAACAAATTCAGCACCGCTAAGATTTAAAAACGCGTCATTAAAAAGCTGGATTTTCCCATCAGCTTCTAATGCCAAAACTCCTTCACTGATATTTGTTACAACAGCATTTAAAGTGTCCTTTTGAGAAGAAATTTCAGAAACATACTCTGAAAGATGTTCCGTCATTTCATTAAAATGCAAAGTGAGTTCACTAACTTCATCTGTACCGGCAACATGGATTTTATGAGAAAAATCTCCCTTGGCAACAGCGCGAGACGCTATCATTAATTTCTTTATCGGGCTGGAAACTGTTCCGGCAATTATAATAGAAATGATTGCAGCAAGAAAAATAATGAGAATAAGTGGAATTACCATTGTTTTTGTCAGACTCGACAATAGCTTGTGTATGTCATGAGAAAACATGCTGGTTCGCAAAATATAAGATGTGTCACCGGAATTTTTTAACGGTAAAGCTACATAAAGCATGTTTTTTCTTAATGTGGCACTGTACCTTACCGATGAACCAATATCTCCCTTTTTGGCTTCAACTATTTCCGGTCGACCGGCATGATTTTCCATTAACTCCGGATTTTCTTTAGAATCAGCAAGAACTTTCCCGTCATTTTTTATTATAGTAATTCGCGCACCGGAAAGGTTACCAAGTTTTACAACTGTTTCATTTAGTTTTTTAAAATCCCCAATTGAAATATATGGCGCAACCTGGTAATCTACCGTTTCGCCAATTTGTTGAAGTCTTTCGGTCAAAGTTTGATGAAAATGTTTCCCTGCAGCGTAACGAAAAATCCCGTAACCAATTAGCACAGCCGTAAAAACGGTCAGAAAAATACCGAAAAATATTTTAAAAGAAAGGTTCATGTGTCAGGTGTCAGGTGTCAGGTGTCAGGTGTCAGGTGTCAGGTGTCAGGTGTCAGGGCCATCGGCGCTCTTTTTCAGGTAACTTTTGTTCAAGCGTTTTTTCTAATCCGTTAAGCATACGAATACACTCTTGATAACGTTTCTTATATGATAAATAAACAGAATCTGTTATATAACTTTTGAGTTTTGCAATATATAAATGGTGAATTGTCTCTGCAGCTTCGCCTCTGCTTCGATTAACGCCTTCAATTTTATTTTTAATGTGTCTGTCATCGTTTTTTTCGGCCAGTTGAGCAGGAGAACTATTTGACGACCTTCGTACTTGCGATCCCAATTCATAACGCTCTTCCGCAGGCCACTTATGCGCAAGATCACAAATTTCTATATGTAAGACACAAAGTTTTTGATATACATCTAAATCTTCTACTTTCATGTACATAATTTTCTCCATAATTATTAAACTTAAACTCCTGAACACTGAAACCTGACACCCGACACCTTAACCTACTCCTCAATCTTATATCCCACACCACGAATGTTCTTGATAAACTCCCCTGCAACACCCATTTTTGTACGCAGGTGTTTTATGTGGACATCTACGGTTCTTTCTTCAACGATTTTTTCATTACCCCACAGATAATCAAGAATTTTATCTCTCGAAGAAACATAGCCCGGTTTTCTTAAAAGCTGTTCAAGAATCTTAAATTCCGTTGTTGTAAGATTAATAACTTTCTCTTTTACCTTAACTTCAAATTTGTTCGGGTCAACTTCAAGAATATCTCCAAAAATAATCTTCTTCTTTTCCTTGTCTGCAGGGACAGAACTGCGCCGGAGAACTGCCTTTACTCTCGCAACAAGTTCACGAGGCTCAAACGGTTTGGTGACATAGTCATCGGCACCGAATTCCAGACCGAGAATTTTATCGGTTGTTTCAGATTTCGCGGACAAGATTATTATTGGTATATTTGAATAATCATCAGAAGATTTTAATCTTCTGCAAATATCCATCCCGCTTTCATCCGGCAGCATTAAATCAAGGATTATTAAATCCGGCTTGATTTTAGGCAGCTTGCAATACAAGTCGGAAGCATTTTCGAATTCGAAAGCTCTGTATCCGGCTTTAGTCATATTAATTGAAACCAGCTCAAGGATATCAGGTTCATCATCAACTATAAAAATTAATTCATTCATAATGTAATATTATAAGAGTTTCAGTTTTATATGTCAATCAATTTGAAATTTGAAACTTGAAACTTTTTCTTTTTATTTCGTTCTTATTAACGAATAACCATTAACCATTAACTAATAACTACTCTTTGACCTCTAACCTCTGACCTCCGACCTTAACACATTCTTAACAAAAAACACATTTTAAATTAAAAACAACTTCATAGAATATTGGCGTTCATAATAAATAACTTAAAATTATTAACAAAAAAAGGAGAAAAAAATGAACACAAACAAACTTAATGTTTTAATATTGTCAATTGTATTTATAGTCATCAGCTTTTTATGCACTCCATGTTATGGCGAAAAAATCGTGATCGACGGCTCTACGACCGTTGGGCCTATAGCAAAAGCTTTTGCAGAATATTATATGGGCAAAAATAAAGGCGTAAATGTTACTGTTAGTGAATCCGGAAGCGGAAACGGTGCCAAAAGTCTGATTAACGGTACTTGTCAGATCGCTGATATGTCTCGCTTTATGAAAGAAAAAGAATTCAAAGCTGCTGCAAATAATGGTATTATGCCGGTCGCTCATGTTGTCGCTCTTGATGGCTTGCCAATTCTCGTTCATCCTTCTAATCCAATAAAAGGATTGACTATTGAACAAATTCGTGATATTTATCTTGGTAAAATTAAAAACTGGAAAGATGTCGGCGGACCAAATTTGAAAATCGTTAAAATCAGCCGCGATACTAATAGCGGAACCTACGAAACTTTTGAGAAACTGGTTATGAACAAAGAAAAACTTGCTAAAGATGTAGAATATGTCGGAAGCAACGGAGCAGCACGCCAGCGCGTTCAAAAAACCAAAGGTGCCATATCTTACGCGGGACTAGGTTTTGTTGATAAAACTGTAAAAGCTTTAGAAATTAACGGAATTTATCCAAATCAGGAAACTATTACAAGTGGTGTTTATCCGATCGCGCGACCACTATTTATGTTTACAGACGGCTATCCAAAACTCGGAACGGAACTATATAAATTCATCACGATCTACCTTTCAGAAGATGGTCAGGAGATCGTTGAGTCGATTGGATTTATTCCGGTAACAAGTTATTAGGATTAAAGTGTCAGGTGTCAGAGGTCAGGTGTCAGGTTATTCCCCCTTTCTTAAAGGGGGTTGGGGGATTTGATCCAGGTGTCAGGTGTCAGGTTATTCCCCCTTTCTTAAAGGGGTTAGGGGGATTTGATCCAGGTGTCAGGTGTCAGGTGTCAGAGTCAGAAATCAATCTTTCAACCTTCACACTTTCCCACCGTATCATATGCATTATAACAAAAAACAAAGTCTTGTCTTCAGTAAAAAAGATGCTACCCTTCAGTGGCTTGGTTCCTCAATAGGCAAGGGTTTTCTGTTTCTAATTGCTTCTTTTTCTGCCGTCATAGTCTTTTTAATTTTTTGGTTCATAGTAAAAGACGCAATTCCTTTTTTCGCTGAAAAAGGCTTTAAAGAATTTTTTACAGGGACAAACTGGTATCCCGCTGCTGAACCGGGAGAGTTTGGCGCACTACCCATTTTTGTGGGAACTATTCTTGTAACTTTAGGCGCAATTATTATTGCTGTTCCTGTAGGCATTTGCGCAGCAGTTTGTTTAAGCGACATTTTACCTTTTAAAATACGGCAAATTGCTAAACCAATAGTTGAAATGCTTGCGGCTGTGCCCTCTGTTGCTTATGGATTTTTTGCACTTGTTATTTTTGCACCTTTTCTTCAAAGCCTCGGTGCTACTACCGGAACAAATGTTTTAAATGTTTCAATTATTCTCGGAATTATGGCTTTGCCGACTATTGTCAGCGTTGCAGAAGACGCCCTTCAGGCGGTTGGAAAAGATTTGCGTGAAGGCAGTTATGCATTAGGAGCTACTCGCGCGGAAACATTAATTAAAGTAATTATCCCGGCGGCTGCAAGTGGTATCACCGCGGCAGTTGTTCTTGGAATTATGAGAGCAATAGGAGAAACAATGGTTGTATGGATGGCTTCAGGAAACGCCGCTCAAATTCCGGAACCGATTTATAATGTTCTACAGCCTGTAAGAACTTTGACGGCAACAATAGCCGGTGATATGGGCGAAGCCGATCATGTTATCGGTTCGATGCGCTATCATGTTTTATTTGCAATGGCGGCATCTTTATTGGCAATTTCTTTTTTGTGTAACTGGATAAGCGAATGGATAACAACACGCGATCCGTAATCCGTAATCAGGCGTCAGGTGTCAGAGGACAGAGGACGGATAAAGAACAAAAAACAAAGGATAAAGCACAGAAGTCAGAGAACTACCAACTACTATTCAACGAACTACGAACTAATATATGCAATTGAAAACCAGAAAGTTTATTAATAAATTATTCAGCGGAATAGGTATTACTTCCGTTGTGATAATGACTGCTTTTCTATTGATCCTTCTTACACCAATTACTTATAAAGGTCTGGGAGCTATTTTCTTTTCCGGAACTATTGAATACCGAATGCTGAATTATAAAGAATTCGGTCATGGGGATAAAGAGAATATTGAAAAAGAATTCGCGAAAGCTAAAACTGCTCGTGCACCGGTTTACTTACAGTTCGATTCTTTTAAAAAGGAAGTTAAAAAACTTGAGCCAAAAAAACGGCGGGAAATAAAAAATCAGTTAAAAGAAATTAAAGAAGCTTTAAAAGAATTACTTGGACCTTTTCCAGATACTCCGATTCCGGTTCTTTTAAGAAATCAATACGGTCAGACTCGTTGGAAAAACGCGCAGGAAAAACTTCATCATGTCCTTTATTCCGAAGAATGGGATTATTCCGATCCGACAAAACCCGGGATACAAGTTTTTGTCCCTCGGAAAAAATATTTCGCCGGGACTTCTTTTGAATCATTTTTCCCTTATTTGGAAAAAAATATTAAAAAAATGCTCCTCCCGAAATTCACTTGTTACTGGCAGTTTTTAACCGATAAATCTAAAGACGCTCATTTTTTCGGAGGAATAATGCCGGAAATCCTTGGAACAATTTATCTCGCCCTTGGAGCTATGATTTTCGCTGTGCCGCTTGGCATTCTCGCAGCTATTTATCTTTCCGAATACGCAAATCCGGGAAAAATTATAAGCTTTTTAAGAATTTGTATGGGGGCACTGGCAGGTGTTCCGAGTATCGTTTTTGGACTTTTCGGCCTGGCATTTTTTATTAATACAATTCATGTTTCGAATTCTAAAAGCGTGCTTGCGGGTTCAATGACACTTGCACTTTTAATTCTACCAACTGTTATTCGCTCGGCCGAAGAGGCGATTAAAGCTGTGCCGAACACTTATCGAGAAGCTTCTCTCGGTTTGGGCGCGGGAAAGTGGCATTCGGTTTGGACTATTGTTTTACCAAGCGCTCTTCCCGGAATTCTTACGGGAACTATTATTAGTCTTGGCAGAGCCGCAGGAGAAACAGCGCCCATAATTTTCACCGCCGCCGTAAGTGTTGGGCTTCCGTTAAAAATATGGGAAACTTTATCACAGCCTACGCCCGCGCTTTCATGGAACATTTATAATCTTTGTACAGAACATGAAGCCGTTGACGAAATCCGACACGTGCAGTATGGAATGGTATTTGTACTGATAGCAATTGTACTTTTATTTAATTTAACCGCGATAATTGCAAGAGCAAGAATTATGAAGAAGTTAAGAGGGTGAGAATTAACCTAATTAGCCTAATTGACCTAATTGATCTAACTAATGACCAAAAACCAATTCACAAGAAATCCCCCTGCCCCCTTTAGTAAAGGGGGAATTAATCCAATAATCCATTAATCCAATCCTTATGCCGGATACTAATTTAATAATAGAAGAAAAAGACGCACATATCAAAGCCGAGGACTTTTCAGTTTTTTATGGCAATAACGAAGCCGTAAAAAAAGTAAATATGAGAATTCCAAAAGGTAAAGTTACCGCTATAATCGGTCCGAGCGGGTGCGGTAAAAGCACCTATCTCCGCGCAATAAACCGGATGAACGATCTTATTCCTATTTGCCGCGCCGATGGAGCAATGATGTTTGACAAGCAGGATATATATGCATCAAATATAGATGTTGTATCTTTACGTCAAAGAGTAGGAATGGTTTTCCAAAAACCTAACCCTTTTCCAAAATCTATTTTCGATAACGTGGCTTATGGTCCACGACTATTAGGAATAAAGAAAAAAGCTGAACTTTCTGAAATCGTAGAACACAGCTTGAAAAAATCTGCAATCTGGGATGAAGTTAAAGACCGACTCAAAGAAAACGCACTCTGTATGTCAGGCGGTCAACAGCAGCGTCTGTGCATTGCCCGCGCGCTAGCTGTTCAACCGGAAATTCTTTTAATGGACGAACCTACTTCTGCACTTGATCCTAAAGCAACAACGAAAATAGAAGATTTAATCGGTGAACTTTGCGGTGACTATACAATTATAATTGTAACACACAATATGCAGCAAGCGGCACGTGTTTCAGACTTCACAGCTTTTATGTACGAAGGTATATTAATAGAATTTGGAATTACGAAAAACTTATTTGAAAAACCAAGAGAAAAACAAACTGAAGATTATATTACAGGAAGGTTCGGTTGACCTTAACAGATTGTTACAAGGTTTGAAGGTTAGTCGCTTTGCACCTTTAAGGTTTGAAGGTTAATTTAACAAATTACAGCCTTAAAACCTTACAACCTTACAACCTTAAAACCTTACAACTTTACAACTTAATCACCATGCCAAAACACTTACAAAGAGAAATCGAAAGTTTAAAAAAATTGTTTATTAAATACAGCGGGCTCGTTGAAAAAAATGTCGCTAATGCCATTGAATCAATTATGAAGCTTGATGGCGATTCGGCTTCAGAAGTAATTGAATTAGACGGACAAATCGACCAGATGGAAGTTTTGGTTGAAGAAGAATGTCTGAAAATTCTCGCACTTCATCAGCCGGTTGCTATAGATTTAAGATTTATAACTGCAGTTTTAAGAATAAATAATGATTTGGAACGAATTGGCGATATCGCTGTTTATATTGCCCGCCGGACAAAATATTTAATTCGGAAGCCTACTTCTCATAAGCTGCCTGAAAAGTTTAAAGAAGCTGCAGGACAAGCGATTGATATGTTAAGCAAAAGTTTGGATTCTTTAATGCAGCTCAATGTTGATCTTGCGTCAGAAATATGTGAAGCCGACGATAAAGTTGACTCTATTTGCAATGAAATATATGATGATATTAAAGACTTGATGAAAAAACATCCTGAAGATATTGATTCCATCTGCAATTTACTGGTTTTACCAAGCAAAGTGGAACGAATCGCCGATCACGCAACCAACATAGCTGAAGATGTTATCTATATGGTAGATGGTGAAATTATCAGACATATTAGTTAGAGTAAGCCGCATTTCCAAATGCGAGCATTAAATAATTTTACATGTTAACAGAGAATTAACAAAAGTTTAATT
>JAOZNZ010000138.1 GCA_029933535.1 bacterium
GCATTTAATGCGACTTTTTGATTGTATTCAATTGAAAAGAAAACAAGGAATGATGCGAACAATCGAGCCGAATTGCACGAAAAGAACGTAAATGCCAAAAATCTTACGAAAGTTTTTTATAATTTTTTTCGCATCGAGCGGAAAAAATTATTTGCAACAAATGATTTTGTTGAGTACAAAAAAACCAACATTGTTGCACTCCAAAAAAAGGGGCGGAAGAATCCGCCCCTTAATATTTTCAAACTAACAAAGAAAAAACTTAATCTACGAGTTTTCCCCACATATCAGGGGTAACTTTTTTTGTGCTTAGTTTGCCTCTGACATCAGCATTAATATTTTCTACTGAACCATTTGCAAAAAGTACCAGAGCGCCATTTTTTCTAATAGGCTTTAGTCCTTTGTCTTTAGAATTTATTTTTAAAACACCGCTGCTTACGCCCTGTTCAGATAAAATGGGAGGATTATCTTCATCATTAGGAATGGCAGTAGAATTATAAGCATAACCGCAATGAAATTTATCAAATTCATCAATAGTTGGATTATTACTAAAATCAAGTAACTTTGCTCCCGGAGGATGTAAAAGTTTGTTTAAAGCATCAACTTTCATTACGCCTGAAGAGTAAAGTGGATATAGACCACGAACACCGGCGCTTTTTTCATATCTGTCTTTATCAGCTATAGTTGTTGGGTATCCCTGCTCGCACTGCAACTGGTACATCATAAACATTTTATGCAAATCAACGAGTTTCATTTTTGATTGAAATCTTTTAAACGTTGACATGATAGGGCCGATAGCTGTTAAACTAAGCCCTGCAAGAACACCGATAATTGAGATAACTACAAGCAACTCAATAAGTGTAAATCCTTTTTCTCTGTTGTGATATTTTTTCATTTTTGCTCCAAATAGGTTTTTAAGTTACATTAATAATTATCAGCTTTTGCATATTATAACCTAATTGCCAAAAAAAATCAAATTGACAAACAATAAATGTTTCGTTATACTTTTATATAACATTTTTAACCCTATGAAAAGCAAAATGTCATGAAAAAAAACCATAGTTGTTTTACAGTTGTGTTGTTTGCTGCTTTATTTGTAGTAATACAGGTAAATGCAGAAGATCAAAATTCGCAGATTAGTGAAGAATATCAAAATCTGGAAACCAGCGAAGAAAATAAAATTTTGCTGAATGATGAAAATCAAATTCCGGTAAACACAGAAATTCAAAATGCACTGAATGCACAAGAGCAAAATCCGCCAATCAGTGAAGAAGGAGGCTATAGCTTAATGAATGGAATTGGCCGCGGTTTTGCTAATCTTCTGGCAGGATGGATCGAAGCGCCGCGCGGAATGGTTTATTATTCCATTGAATATCCGGTTATAGGAATAATACCGGGTGCTTTTGAAGGAACGGGAATGACTTTAATCCGTACTGTTGGAGGAGCGATAGATCTTCTTACTATTGGCTATTTGGCTCCGGGTGATACAGTTTATGATACAATGGACGCTCCAATGATGCCGTGGGAATCACCTTGGATACCTGTTCCGGAAGATGAAGATGATCTTCTGGATTTTAGTAACTATTAATACATAAAGGAGTAAATATCCAATTATGAAATCTAAAGGTGTGAAAATTGGTGTAATTGGTTGCGGTACAATTGGAACAGGAGTTGTAAAATGTCTGTTAGAAAATAAAAAGTACCTGCAGCGTCATTTGGGATTTTCTCTTGAATTGGTTCGCGTAGCAGATTTATTCCCGCGAAAAAAACGTTCTGTTAAGATTCCCGCAGGAGTAATGACAAAAGACTCAGATGCTGTTCTAAACGATCCTGAAATTGATATTATTGTTGAGCTGGTTGGTGGCACAACTTTTGCGAAACAAGTCATTTTGAAAGCGATGAATAATGGCAAAAGTGTTGTTACGGCAAACAAAGCTCTGCTCGCAAAATATGGTTTGGAGTTACATGAAAAAGCGGAAAAGAACGGTGTGGATTTATACTACGAAGCAAGTGTTGGCGGTGGAATTCCAATTATTAAAACTTTACGCGAAGCTTTAGTCGGAAATAGAATTGACGCGATTTGGGGAATTTTAAACGGCACTTGTAATTACATGCTTACAAAAATGACTGATGAAGACCTAACGTTTGATGAAGCTCTGAAAGAAGCAACAATAAATGGTTACGCGGAAGCCGACCCGACGCTTGATATTGGCGGTTTTGACGCTCAGCATAAGATTGGGATTCTTGCTTCTCTTGCATTTGGTCAATGGGTACCGCAAAATAAGATTTATGTTGAAGGTATTGAAAAAGTAACAGATTTTGACATTAAATGCGCGGATGAAATGGGTTATGTAATCAAACTTCTCGGAATTGCTAAAGTAGAAAATAAATCAATCTCAGTTCGTGTAAATCCAACATTCATCCCTAAAACAACTATGCTCGGAAATGTTAAAGACGCATTTAACGCTATAGAAATTGATGGCGAACCTATCGGAACAACAATCCTTACAGGTCTTGGTGCCGGAATGGGAGCGACATCCAGCGCGGTAATAGCGGATATAGTTGATATAGCGAGAAATATAGCTTCAGGATCGGCAGGGCGATTATCAGCTCTTACATTTATGGATAAGACGCTGCCGTTCAACAAGATAGATGATACCAAGACGAGATATTATTTGCGGTTCAGAGTTGAAGACAAGCCTGGAGTTATTGCAAAAATAGCAAAAAGTCTTGGGGACAGGAATATTAGTTTAAGTTCTGTAATTCAACACGAACCATATTCAGAAACAAAAAATGTTCACGCAACTTTTATGACCCATCTTGCACTTGAGAAAGATATCAAATCGGCAGTAAGATCAATAGATAATTTTAAATGTGTTAAAGCAAAGACAACCATATTCCGTGTTGAATCGGATTAACGGTCGCTAAAGCGACTGTTAAGTTATCCGCCAAAGGCGAATTTAAGGTTATAAGGTTATAAGGTTGCATAGTTAATCAGACCTTAAGTCCCGATTTATCGGGACAACCTTAAGCGAACAAAGTGAGCAACCTTTAAACCTTAAACGCGCTTTTGAGCGCTACTTTTTCCATGTCTTCTCCTCTTGGAATTATTTTAATTCAAACTGATCAACATCGTTATGATTGTATGGCTCACACAGGCCATCCTTTTTTGAAAACACCTAATCTCGACCGTCTTGCTGCTGAAGGTTTATCTTTTGAGAATACTTTTTGTACAAGTCCGATGTGCGTACCGACGCGTACATCACAGCTTTGTGGTCAATGGACACAGCAGCACGGTACGTTAGCTAATTTTGATTGTGAGTCCCCGTATTATCTTTCACCTGACAAGCCGAATTTTCCAAAAGCATTAAAAGAGAAAAATGTTTCACTTGATTTTGTTGGAAGGTGGCATGTTCATCCTGACCTTATTCCAACAGATTTTGGCTTTGATACTTTTCTTTCCGATGCGGAATATCATAACTACAGAAAAGAAATTGGTGTAAAACCTTACCCGGTTGAAAACGGTTTTATCGGAAATGTTGACCCGTATATTACTCCTGACCAATCCAAACTTCACTGGTCAGCAGACCAGCTGATTGAAAAGCTTCGATTACGTGTGAAAAGCGGCAAGCCATTTTACATGAACATGGATACACTTGAACCGCATTTACCTAACATTGTTCCAGAGCCTTACAATTCAATGTATCCGCCGGAAAAGATTAACCCCTGGGGAAGTTTTTCCGATTCTCTTGAAAATAAACCGTATATTCAGCAGCAGCAGTTGAAATCATGGGAAGTAGATGAGTGGACATGGAAAAACTGGGCGCCGATTGTAGGAAGATATCTCGGGGATATTTCTTTGCTTGACGCGCAAATAGGAAGAATTCTAAACGAACTCGAATCACTTGGCGTTGCTGACGATGTTCTCATAATTTATACAACGGATCATGGCGACATGTGCGGTGGCCACAGAATGATGGACAAGCATTTTGTAATGTATGATGATGTTGTTCATATTCCTCTGATTATGCGTTGGCCGAAGGTTATAAAACCCGGTTCTGTGCATACCGGATTTGTTTCTAACGCGATAGATCTTGCGGCAACGTTTTGTGATGTTATGAACGCTGAAATTCCGGAAACATTCAGTGGTAAATCATTAAAGCCGGTAATTTTTGGTGATGAAACACCGATTAGAAACGATATTTTCTGCAGCTATAACGGGAATCAATTCGGACAGTACAGTCAAAGAATGCTCAGAAATGAGAAATGGAAATATGTTTGGAATGCGACTTCAAGAGATGAGCTTTATGATCTTGAGAATGATAAATTTGAATTAAACAATCTTGCAGCGGATTTTTCCTGCGAAGAAATTATTTCAGAAATGAGGAAAAGATTGTGGGAGTGGATGGTAGAAACAGATGACCGTCTGCAAAGTTTTTGGATACAAAACCAGTTGCTTAAGAATAAGAAGATATAGAAAGTAGGGCAAGCTTCCAGCTTGCCGAAACAAACAAAAACTGATACTACTGTCCGGTAAAAAAAGGATTAATTACAGTGATATTGATTATTAATTGTTTTGTCAATAATCGTTTTGTCATTAGATTTTAATTATTTTGACAAAACAATTTACGACAAAACAATCTTTTAAATAAAATCAAAGAGCTAAATATTCAGGACGTTAATTAAATGAATTTTATAAAACCTTATTTACCTATGGATCCGCTATTGGTTTTTGCAATAGTAATGTTTTGCATTCTTGTTGTCCCGAAACTTTTTGAGAAAATGCACTTGCCGGGATTGGTTGGTTTATTGCTTTGCGGTTTGATGTTAGGACCTAACGGCCTAAATTTAGGTAGTGGTCATACAAATCATTTATTTTCTGATATTGGTAAGTTGATGGTCATGTTTTTTGCCGGTTTGGAAATAGATTACGATGATTTTATTTTAAATAAATATAAATCACTTATTTTCGGGATATTAACTTTTCTTTTACCTTTAGCCGCAGGTATGATTATAGGGCTTTCTTTTGGATATTCTTTGAATTCATCATTGCTGATTGGTTCGCTTCTTGCATCTCATACTTTGCTCGCAATGCCGATATTAATTCGTTACGGCATAGTAAATATTGAAGCTGTAAATGTAACAGTTGGAGCAACTGTTTTTACAGATGTTGCCGCGCTAATTGTTTTAACAGCGTGTATTTCACTTCATACAATAGGTTTTGCTCCCAAACCGCTTATTATAAGATTAGTAGGTGTGATAATTTATTTACCTGTTCTTTTGTTTGTTGCAAAAAGAGCTGCAAAATTCTTTATTCCGCGTATGCAGGATAACGAAAATAATAAAACTATTCTTATGATTGTTATAATGATTGTGGCGGCTTTAGGAGCGGAAATGATACATATTGAAGGTATTGTCGGAGCTTTTATCGGTGGGCTGGCAGTTGGAGAAGTTATACATGGAAGTAAAACAAAAGCGAAGCTTGAGACACTTGGGAACACATTATTTATTCCCGCATTTTTTATTGCAATTGGAGCTTTAATTAATCCTTCATCTTTTTTGAAGTTAAGCGGCAGCAATCTTGTTTTTGTGATTTTAATTGTTGGCGGATTGATTTTCACAAAATTTCTCGCATCATTTTTTGCGTCGAAGATTTTGCAATATAAAAAAGCAGAAATGTTAACCATGTGGTCGCTTTCGATGCCTCAGGTTGCGGCAACTCTTGCCGCGGCGCTTGTAGCATTTGAAACCAAAAATGCCGATGGTGTACGTTTAATTAGCGAGCCGGTTTTTGACACAATTATTATTCTTGTGACAATAACATCGATTTTAGGATTAACTCTTACGGAACGTTTTGCGAAGAAGTTAAAAACAGTTGATGTCGGACATTAATTAGAGATTATTCGAAAAGTGTTCAGCCGCAACGCGGCATTAAAGTCCCCCTTTTTTAAAGTGGAACATCCCGAGTATTCCCTCGGGAGTGGGTTGGGGGATTTAAAAATTTAGGAACAAACAAAAATTTCAAGAAAGTTGGTAAAACCATTTAAAAATCGCAAAAGACGTTGAAAAACCAATTAAATAATTTGTACTTATGTTTGCTAATTGAAAGAGAAAATCCCCCTCACCCCCTTTAGAAAAGGGGGACTTGCTTTAGTTGACTTTAAGGATTCAGATGTGCCATACACTTTTCGAGCACCCTCTAATTAGGGGGCGCTTGACAAGAGAATATTAACAAAAAACAAAATCATTTGCCAGGCAAATATAGGGTTTTATCTTGACACAAAATATTTATAATGATATCATAAATAAATAATATAAAAACAATAAGGAGAAAACAAAATGAAAAATAAACTTATCGCCGGAATTATAACAGCTGTTATAATTGTTTTTGCAGGAAATGTACAGGCGATTGAATGGACAAATTTTGTTTATCAAGCTCCATTCGATATTGTTTTACCTGATAATTACACGAATAAAGCTCTTCGCTTTCCGGTTTTGTATCTCCTTCACGGCAGAAATCAAGATTACAACGTCTGGCAGTATCATTCTGTTTTAGCCACGCAAATGGACCAGACAAATCGTAATTTTATTGTTGTGCTGCCAAGCAGCGGTGGAAATTCATGGTATCAAAGCGTGGATAAAGTAAATTATTTCAGGTCAGAACTTCCGGCTTTCATTGAGCAAAATTTCCGTGCTTCAAAACTTCGCGGTATTGGCGGGTTAAGTATGGGAGGCTACGGAGCATTTCATATTTCCGGTCAAAGTGATACAGTTTACGTTAAAGATTACAAATCAGTTTCATCAATGAGCGGAGCATTTATTGAACCTAATGAAGCAAATCTTCTTGATGGGATAACAATTGATTCTCCAAATACACTGGCACAGAATATATCACCTAAAGATTTTCGGATTTATATGGATTGCGGTGCTGAAGATGTGTTTGGAGGTTGGATAGTTGGTTATAGTTTGAAAGAGAAAAACGAAGAAATGCGGGATTTATTGCTTGGATACGGAAGAATATTAGAAACTAATTTGTTTTTTTATTTACCGCCCGGAGAGCATAACTGGAGCTACTGGAACAGCAGGATACCATATCATCTTGATTTTCACAGTCGCAGATTTAAGAAATACCCGATGCTATCAATTACATCTTTTCCCGAGAATGTTACCACAACAGTTGGTGCTGAAAATATGCGTGTAGCAGGTATTTGTTTTAAAAGTTCAGCGGTTACCGGCTTTACATACAAAGTTGAAGCATCCGAGAAAGTAATAAAAGGAAATATTACCGGGATAAGTAACTGGTATTTTGATACTGTGTTAAAAACCGGTAAGAATAAAATCAGGGTCAATGTTGCAACAAGTACCGATTTTAATACTTTTGCAAAGTTAGAACTTTTCAGAAGAAACACAAGTTTTAGAGTTCGTAAAGTTATTGTTAATGAAAAAAGTATAGTTGCCAAAACAAGTGATGTAACTTATGGCGATATTGACGTTTTTACAAACGGAATGAATGGAGTCGGGTATTTCAGATTCGGGGATATAATTCTTCCTATAACAAATTTATGGAAGCGTACGGGGGAGTATGTAGTAAAATACAAAGAAATGAATGACGACTACAAATTCATTATCAAAGTGAATGGCAAAGCGCAAAAAGATACTACGGTATGTAATTTTAAATGGAAGAATAAATCTTTAATTAAAACAAATTTATTAGATTTTGTCTTTCTGAATTCAAACAATGTTTTAGATATCCAGTTTGGATTTTATGGCGATGGTACAAATATTTTCTTGGAAGAAAAAAATGATGGGGAAAAAGGGAAATTCAAATGGAACGGGAAGTGGTTTTAAACATTAGGTTTAAAGGTTAGTCGCTGACGCTCCTTTAAGGTTTAAAGGTTGCCCCGATAAATCGGGACTTAAGGTTTGAAAAATAACCTTATAACCTTAAGTGAACGAAGTGAACAACCTTA
>JAOZNZ010000744.1 GCA_029933535.1 bacterium
ACAGTTGATATGGGTTGTTACGAATCTTTTTCTCCGTTCATTTTTGTAACAAATTTTCCTGATGTTGTAGAAAATCAGCGGACAACTGCAGAAATTAGTGGCGTGAATATAAATATTGATGGTGGACTCGGTTGGGTAAATGACAAAAATCCTGATACTACAAATTATTTTCCTCAGGGATTCTCCGTAATTGTTGATAATATTGTAACCGGTGATAATCGTATTACAATTTTTGGAATAAATCTTTATGGACAATCAACAAATTCTGTAGTTTGCATTCGACGAAAAACGTGGATTGAATCAGCACCGCAAATTGCGACCAATGCTTTAATCTTCCCTGCAGTCGGCAGTGAACTTTATGAAGGTGATTTGACAAATGTCATCTGGGATATAGAAAAAATAACTGACAGCGTCGATGGGACGAATTTAGTTATCACAAAAATTTCTGTTCATCTCGCTGAAACGACAAACAATGTTTCATCAGTCACAAATAATATTGATAATCTACTTGGTGAAATTCCATGGTTCGTTCCATTTTCAGACACTGAACAGATCTTCGAGAATGTCCCGTTTGTAGTCCAAACGGGGTACTCGGATTATGTTTTGGAATTTGAAGTTGTCAATAGTTCGTCAATAACCAACAGCAGAATTTTTTGGGATAATGAATTTACTATAGTTCCTGAACCAATCTTGCTTACTTTGTTCGCGTCATTAATAGTCATTTGGCTGCGTCGTTATTAAAAGTGGTAAAATATATTACCGATAACATATAAAACAGATAAATTATATTACCACTTAAGTTAATTGTTAGGAGCTGTTATGACCGATTTATTAAAAGAACTTATTTTAGATTATCAGCAATTCGAAAAGCCGGCAGGTTTTCCAAGACATTTACAATATCAAATTATAAAGAAAAAAGCCTTTATCTGTATTGGAGTAAGACGTTGTGGAAAAACGACTTTGCTTTATCAAATAATTGATAAATTACAAAAGAAAAAGAAAATTGCTTCTGAAAATATAGTATATCTCAATTTTTTTGATGACAGAATTGAGGATAATGCTTTGTCTTTTCTTATAGAAGCTTATTATTCATTATATCCTGATAAAAGGCATAAAGAAAAAGTGTATTTTATTCTCGATGAACTTCAGGAAATGACGGGGTGGGAAAGATTTGTTAACAGAATTTTAAACACGGAAAATTGCGAAGTTTTTATCTCCGGTTCTTCTGCAAAACTTTTATCGAAAGAAATAGCAACACAAATGCGCGGTCGTTCACTTACATGGGAACTATTCCCGTTTTCGTTCAAGGAGTTTGCTGATAAAAATGGATTGCTTAATAAAAAAATGACAAGTCAAAATAGAATTTTATTAAAAAACTGCTTTGATGATTATTTTAATAAAGGCGGATTCCCGGAAGTTATGGATAAAGATGACCGGATAAAAATAATGATTCATCAGGAATATTATAAAAATATTCTGCATCGTGATATTATCGAACGATTTGATGCGAACCATCCACAAGCTGTAATTAAACTTTCGCAAAAAATATCTAACAATATTTCTTCATTGCACTCATTAAACAAATTAACGGAATATTTAAGGTCAATGGGTTTCAAATGCAGCAAACAATTTGTTTCTGAATGTCTTGGATGGTACCATGATGCATATTTGTTTTTTCCTGTTTCTGTTTTTTCGGCTTCGATTTCAAAGCAAAATGCCAATCCGAAAAAATATTATGCCATTGACCATTCACTAATGAAGTCTGTTTCATCTAAAATATTAAGAAATTACGGACAGGTGCTTGAAAACATTGTTTTTATGTATTTAAGACGATTAACGGAAAATATTTATTATTATAAAACAAAAAACGGTAAAGAAGTTGATTTTATTACTGTAGATAATACAGGCAAAAAAAATCTGATTCAAGTTTCTTTCGACTTAGAAAATTCTCAAACTATTAAAAGAGAAACATCAGCTTTATTTGAAGCGATGACAGAGCAAAAACTTAAGATAGGGACGATTATTACTTATTC
>JAOZNZ010000745.1 GCA_029933535.1 bacterium
TAACAATTAACAATTAACAATTAACAATTAACAATTAACAATTAACTATTAACTATTAACTATTAACTATTAACTATTAACTCTCTTTCTTATTTATTCGTTCGATGGCTTTTTGGTTTGAGTTGAAGAAATAGTCGCTACCTATCAGTTGGTACAATCCAGCTTTAACAAATGTTTTAAAAACATTTTCTTTTAGGTTTGTAAAATATAAATTGAGTCCTGAATCAACAAGCCGGTTAACAATAATTTCCATAGCGTGAGTGGCTGAAGAATCGATATAATCGATATCGCTCATGTCAAAAATAATAGAGTTAAGCTCAGGTTTTGAGACGATAATTCTTAAAACTTTATCTTCAAATTTAGCACAATTCATAAAATATAAATGCCTGTCAAGCCGAATGATAGAAATGTGTTCGCAGCTTTCAGTATTAATATCCGGAACTGAATTTTTAATTTTGGCTTTAACACTTCCACCGTTTTTAATTGACCGGTAAAAATAAAAAATGAGCGAAAGAATTACTCCCGATATAATCGGAATGTACAATCGTGGAGCAAATGATAATGTAATAATGAAAGTAATAACAAAAATTATACTGTCATATCTGTTGACTTTCCATGTATCTACAAATGGCTTGAAATCTATGAAAGTAAGAATGCTGAACATTATCACTGCCGCAAGTGTGGCTTTTGGAAGATGATAAAATAATGGTGTGAAAAAAAGTAATGTTAATCCAACCATTAATGACGCGACAACAGAAGCAAATCCCGATCGCGCACCCGATCTGAAGTTTACAGCAGATCTTGAGAAAGAGGAAGAAACCGGATAACTTTGAAAAAAACTGCCGGTAAGACTCGCCATTCCCTGCCCTATAATTTCCTGATTCACATCGATGTGCTGATGCGTTTTCGAAGCGATGGTTTTTGCAATCGAAATAACTTCCATCAGACCGACAAGTGTGATTGTAATTGCACCGATCAAAAGAGTAGGCAAAGCGTGGATATCAAATGTCGGGATTTTAAGAGTTGGAATTCCGGCTGGAATAGCACCGACTATTTGTCCGGTGTATCCGGATTTCCATGCAATCAGAGTAGTAACAATAACCGCAAAAATAATTGCCGGCATTTTTTTCAAGAATTTATGCGCGAAGATTAAAATTACAAGCGCCGACACAAACATTAAAGATGTAAACAAATTAAAATTTGTAAAAATCTGTGTGATTGAGTTCCAAATCGTTTTGACGTAATAATCGTTTCTGATTACTTCAACACCAAACGCGTTAGGCAGTTGAGAACAAAAAATTATTATCGCTACCGCATTGGTAAATCCGGCAACAACGGGAAAAGATAGAAAGTTTGTTATAATTCCCAACTTGCAGAATCCGATAATTAATCTTATAATTCCAATAATCAATGCCAATGCTATTGCATATGTAAAATATGCTTGAGTGCCGGGTACAGCAAGTGATTGTAAAGTGGTCGCTGTTATCAGTGATGCGGTTGCAACCGGTCCTGCGGAAAGCTGCCTTGATGAGCCGAAAAGAGCAGCGATTGCCGGCGGAATGAACGCTGCGTAAAGTCCGTAATAAGCAGGGAGATCAGCAAGCTGGGCAAACGCCATAGATTGCGGAATGAGCAGCAGTGCGACGGAAATACCTGCGATAATATCCGCGCGCAATATTTGCGGATTAAGCAGGTCCCCGCTCCAATTCAGGAAAGGGAATATTTTTTTAAAATATTTTGACACGAATTACACTAATTTACACGAATTTATAATTATATTTATTTTCTTTTACATGACCATGAGTACATGTCACTTCGCGCCACCCCTCTCAAGAGGGGATTAATACTGAAAATCGAGATCGAGCATCGAGTACCGAATACCGAATACCATAATTGAAATTTTATAAAATTTCAATTAACCGATTACCATCCCGAGGCAATTGCGCGCTCGGGATTCGCGCAAGAGCGCGACTACTCCACCGTTACCGATTTTGCGAGATTTCTTGGTTGATCAACATCGCATCCTCTTG
>JAOZNZ010000139.1:0-1645 GCA_029933535.1 bacterium
GGAACATATAAAAGAGCGTCATCGGCATAGCGAACGATAATCATTTCTTTATAATCGTCTCCAAGTTCAATGAGTTTAATTCCGTCAAAGACGCCAACACCATGATTTATATGAACAACATATTCTCCGACATTAATATTTGCGACATTTTTTATTTCTTTTGTTTTAAAATGACGCTTCTTGCGTGCACGACGGCGTTGAGCGTAAACACGATTAAATATTTCATCATCAGTTACGATAGCTTGTTTACACGCCGGAAGAATCCATCCTTCGGTTAAAACCGCTGCGTTAATTTTGTAAGATTTTTCATCAAGAGCGGTTTCAGTTCTTAACAAATCTGAAAGGCGGGATTTTTCAGCTTCGGATGCGCAAACTAAAGTTACATTATAATCATTCTCATTCCATTCTTGAATTTGGGCTGCAAGAACCCTTAAACTGAATTGATAACTTTTTTCCTCTTTGAATTCGCCGGATTTATGCTCAACCGGTTTTAAAGATAAAGTCTTTGTTTCAATTTTTACGTTGCTTTCAACTATAATTTCAGGAATATCAAACTCCATTTCCTGAACATAAAGCCGTGATAAAATTTTACTCCGCGTCTGAAATAAATTGAATAATTCTCCCGTTGCTGTCTTCGCACCCGGCATTATCGTTTCTTTCTCCCATCGCGCAAGCTCTTTAACTGTTTGAGAAAATTCATGCCAGACAATTAACGGTGCTTCATCAAAATAATCAAGTATGTTACCACAGGTGTTTTTTATCGTTGATTCGCGTGCGGCAGGAATAAAAATTTTATCCACTTCATTTCCGCCGGAAGATAATTGAGAATGTATTTCAAATGTGCGGATTGAACATACTTCATCTCCAAAAAATTCTATTCGAACAGGATTATCAGACGTTATGGGAAAAACATCTATTATTCCTCCCCGGGCACTGAATTCTCCCCTGAATTCAACCATGTCCGCGCGTTCATAACCGAGTTCAACTAATTTTCTTAAAATATCTGTTAAATCATATTCCTCTTCTAACTTTATTTCAAAAGTATGCGCTGAAAATGATTCCGGGGAAGGGGTTTCCTGTAACACTGCCATAAATGGCGCGATAACTATTTTCGCCGTTCCGGTTTGTAAACCGGTTAGCGTTTCCATTCTTTCAATATTAACAGATAGATTCGGAAGAAGATCATCTTTTTCCCAAGTGTGTGATGAGAAAAGAGCTATTTGATCATTTTGAAAAGTTTGAAGATTGGTGAATATCTTTTCCGCAGATTCAGTACCGCGGGTAACAATCAATACCGGCTTATCAAGACGATTGTGAAACCAGTTGATAAGCGCGGAAAACAGCGCCGGATTACAACCTGTAATTCCGGTTTTGTTATTGCTTTCAAGAAGTCGTGCGCAATTTTCAAGTCCTGGAATTTTGGAAAAAGAATTTATATACGATTTGAACATTTTTATTCTTTTTCGAAAGAACCTTTGTCAACTCCGCATTCCGGACATGTCCAGTCTTCAGGAATATCTTCAAATGCGGTTCCGGGTTCAACTCCATTATCCGGATCACCGACTGCAGGATCATAAACATAGCTGCAAATTATACATACCCATTTTTCCATTTCAATCTCCTTTTTTTAGTAAAGTTAAAAATT
>JAOZNZ010000139.1:1745-7948 GCA_029933535.1 bacterium
TTTATCCTATCTCTGCTGCTCCGGCTTCGGCTACAGCGTGATCATTCTCAACAGAACTGCCGGATACGCCGATAGCTCCAATAATTTCCCCGTTTACCACAAGAGGCAAACCACCCGGAAAACTTATCAAACCGCTATTAGAATGTTCAATATTATACAAAGGACAGCCCGGTTGCGACAGTTTACCGATTTCTCCGGTAGGCATATCAAAGAAGCGTGCAGTTTTAGCTTTTTTGATAGCAATATCAATACTTCCCAGCCATGCATTATCCATCCGCAAAAATGCCTTAAGATTTGCGCCTGAATCAACGATTGCTATATCCATTGCTGTATCTATTTCTTCGGCTTTTTTTACTGCCGCCTGAAGAATTTTATGTGCTTGTGATAGTGTAATATCCGCCATATCGATCTCCTTAATGTTAGCCCCACTAAAAAACAACTTGTTTTTTAGTAAGCTCCCGGTTAAATTTTACTAATTATATCATAAAATAAAAAAATTTAGTAATCACTAACTTCCCTCCCGCGCCATCGGCGTATCAAGCTTTTAATTTTTAACTATTAACTAATAACTATTAACCATTAACTATTAACTAATAACTTTAAACTTTAAACTTTAAACCTTTAACCAATAACTGCTGACTGCCTACTGCCTACTGCCCACTGCCCACTTCCCACCTTCCCACCTTCCCACCACTCACTACTCACCAATATACGCCTTCAATAATATTTCCGCACTTTCTATAGAAACATCCGCTTGAACATTATGGGATGTACAAAGAATATATTTATTGTTCTTTCCAAAAGTCCTTTTTCTTGCTTCTACTTCAGCTTCAATTTCTTCCGGAGTTCCAAAAGGTAATGTTCGCTGGATAGACATTCCACCTTGAAAAGATAAAACATCTCCAAATTCTTTTTGCAGCGTTTCGGCATCCATATTATTTGCTTCCGGTTGAACAGACTGTAAAATATCTAATCCCCGTTCTACCAGCAATGGGATAATAGGTTTAATTGATCCGCAGGAATGGTGCATTACTATCAGTCCATATTTTTTAGCAATTGCAACATATTCAGCAAACCCGTCACCTAAAAAATCACACCACATATCCGGAGATAAAAGAGGAGCATTTTGAGCTCCAAAATCATCACCTGTTAATACTATATCAAGCTTACCATTAGCGTTTTTATATATTCTTTCAGCGTATTCTTTATAAAACTCTCTGATTTTTCTAAAAATTGCTTTTGCCATTTCCGGATTGATGCACATATCTATTAATATTTCTTCCATTCCACGAATATATGCAGCCGGCTTTAATTGTGCAATTCTGTTCATCCTGTCCCCCATAAACACAACCACTTTATCCTTCGCTATAATTTCATCACATTGTTCTTCTATTTCAGAATAATCAAACCAATCTGCTGACGGCCAATGCGGATAATTTTCAATATCTTCAACCGTAACTGCTGATTTAAGCGGCGATAATTCCACTTCTTTGTAAATTTCTGTTCCGCCGGTTAAAGTGACTTCAACAGAGCGGCGCATAACGCCCCAAATATCTTCATCGATATTGGCTGATATTTTCAATTCAGGGCCAATATATTTTGGACCTTCAATAAATCGAAAATCGACATCATATTTATCCAGAAATTGTTCTTTTGACAATCCAATTTCTTTTTTCAGTTTATTTTCAAAACCGTTTGACATCCAAAAATCAAAAAGAAAACGGTCAGTTTTCTCTCCTCTCATTGCTGTTTTAAATCTTTCTCTTGAATTCATACTCAGGTATTTTGGTTTATAAATTTATCTAAATCCGATTTAGAAAATCCCGCCGACCTTGTGTCGGTGGTTTATAAATTTATTTAAATATAAAATTCGGTCTTTGTTGTTTCTCCCTCGCGCGGCGCATGTAACGCGTCGCGCGAGGGAGAAATATTATCATTTATTTATAAAATTAATTTTTCACTCTACCGACACAAGGTCGGTAGGAGAATTTCTTGGCAAAATTTAATTGCTTTTGCAATAATATCATTTATTTAGGGCGAGGTAATGTTGAACTTTAAACTTTAAACCTTTAACTATTAACCATTAACTATTAACCATTAACTATAAACCATTAACTATTAAAGCATATTTAAATTTTCACATTCCGATACCGGTACCCTCATATCCATTAATGATCCGTAATCTGTGTGATCAAGATATTCCGCTGCTCCGCCTGCCGCGCGACCAAGTGCAAAAGCGAGGAAAGGAATCTTTTTTGCTCGTGCAATTGTCATTTTTTTTTCACAAATCAAAGGCCAGCAAATCCCAAGCCAAACACACGCAATAGCCGCATCGATATTAACAGCAAGCACATTTCCGGTAATCCCTTCTTTTTGCATATTAGTTGCTAATTCATGATAAAAATCAAAAAAAGCATGGTAAATATTATTCTTTTCTAAATATTGTGTAAGAACCTGTTCTCTTGGATCATAATTAACTGATTCATTCCTGTATACAGGATGACCAAGACATGGTACCTTTTTAAAAGGTATATCCGTCTCTTTTGAAATTTGTTTGATTTTCGATAACTTTTTTACATAATCTGCCGCTGCCTTTATAACTATTTTCTTCGCTTCAGAACTGTATGGATCTGTAAGATTTGAATTTGCAAAAATATCCATTAAAAAACATGCAGCCTTTCCTCCGTTGCCTCCATGTACTGAACCAATAGTTGCTAGAGTTGCTATCATTGCTGTATGAGGATCATTACCGGCCGATGCTGATAGTTTCGCTCCTTGGGCGGAAATGGTTCCGGGCCCATTTGTAAAAGCAGCTACGAGAGTTTGTTTTACTAATTCTGTTTCAAAATTTCTTGAAGGGGGATAACCTGTCCAATATAATATTAAAATGTGCTCTAACGATTTATTTGTCATTAAGTCTATAACACTTTTACCATATATACATGGACTTTTACCATCATTTGAAGAAGCATGACTTGCGTTTTTCATGTTTCGCAAAGTTGTTATTTTTCCGAAATGTGTTTTAAGAATATTTTTAAATCTCTTTTTATATGGCGAAGGTATTACTCCATCGCTAAGTACAAGTTTTGGTGGAAGCTTCTTTGCAAGCTTACCCATGTTTTTAAGCCACGGATTTAGTTTCAAAGGCCTGTAATGCTTGTAGTCCCTCTCTATTTGAAGACTGTTGTATAACGCGCGCGCGGCATCAGGAAGATCATGAAGCGCTTGTATTCGCAGACCCCTTGTCGGTTTTATTGTGCGGCTTAAAGGTTTGCCGCGAACATAAGGAGGAAAATTAAGATAATTGTCAAATAATTCTATCTTCTCTTTGGCGCGAGTTCCTTTGCCTTCCGCTACAGCACCTGCGTGTCCAAGCGACAGATTGGTTTCATCAGCGATGGTACCGCCAATATAAACAATAATAGGTTTTGAAAAATTAATTTCTTTCATCCATTGTAAAGCAATCTGCTCATATAATCCCCCTGGTTCGATATACAAAATAACAACTTTTGTTTTTTTATCATTTTGCACTAACTCCATAATATCTTTAAGAGGAGTAAGAATAAGCTGATCTTTTCCCGTTGAAATTCCAAATCTAACTCCTATTCCCGCTCCATAAAGATACGTAGCCATTGTATTTACCATGTTGCCGCTATTGGAAATTATCGTTGCGCTGCCAGGGTGAAATGTTTCTTCAGGCTGGTCTCCTCCTACAGCGCCCACCCGAACATGATCGATTACATTAATAATTCCGAGGGTATTGCATCCCAAAACGTCAATGTTTTTTTCCTTACAAAGATAGTGTATTTTTGATGAGACTTCGATAGAAACATTTTCGGTAATAATAAAAATGGTTTCAACAGTTTCTGCAGACGTGTTTACAACATTTTTGAGATCACCGTAAACAGCATCCGGTGGAGAATAAATAATAATTTTATTAGGCCACTTTTTTTGAGGAAGATTTTCTAATAATTCACCGTAATCTGAAAATACAGGAATAGAAACGTTTTTCTCAATAACAATTTTATGACCGCCTTTTCCAAGTGCCCAGCCACCAACAATATTATTGGCATATCGTTGTGTTATTGCTGTTACCTTATTTGCTTCTCGACCGGTAATATTAGACACGCCTATTCTGTCTCCTTTACGCAATAAATCTGTAATTGTTTTTGCTCGCATTTTTATGCCTTTTTAGAATTAAGAGTTCTCAAATAATTATACAACTCTGCAGTATATTGGGTAACCATGGAAATTGGAGTCTCAGGACCAAAAATAGCGTATGGCCAGCAAAGCTCATCTAACGTCCTCTGCATGGCAGATACCCCCAAAACAAGTCCCGGACCCCCGCGACCAACAATGACTGGAAGTTCTTTTCCATTACGAAGATATGCATTGGCAAAAAGCGCGTCCGCAATTGCCTGGAAAGTAATATCAATTCTTGTGTTGTTTGCTTTACCGCCTAATATTAATAAAACTTTGGCATCTGCAAGTTTGTGCTTAAAACAAATCGATGCGGTGCCATACATTCGTTTGTAAGGCGGATTCCCTCCAAAATCCGAAAGAAACATCGGGTCACCATTGTTATAAATTAATGTTTCTATAACAATTGTCGAAGCTCCACCACCAAAAAGAATCGGCAAAATACCTTTTCCGTTTAGGTCGCTTACATGAGCTTGCCCCTGATATGAACTAACATTCCACCTATTCATTTCTTCTTCAAATTCAGAAATGTTTTCCGGATATTCCGGCAATTCAAACCCCGGATTTCTTTGTTTGAAATTAGCATTATCATAAACAGCTTTAAAATCACACGCAACAGCTTTATTCTCAGCAGTTATTCGCCATGGATTTACTTCGCACATTTGCATCCCCGAGGTAATAAACATGTCCCATAAATTAACAACAGCACGGGCAATCGGGCTTATAAGTTTATCGGGACACTTGAGAGATCGCAGAATATCACCTGCCTGATACACATCAAGTCCTTTATATATATCTATAGGAAATGTTTTCTTTTCCGCTTCCGTAATTTGTTCAACATCAACACCGCCTTTTAAAGATATTGTAATTACCGGAGACAAATAACGCGAGTCATAAGTTATCGCTGTATATACTTCGTAATTGGTAGGAATAAATTCTACAAGATAGGATGTTCGCGCCATTCTACCTTTCAGTTCCAATGACGAAAGTCGCTGGAGAGTTTGAATTGCATCTCTGGCAGTATCAACCATTTCCATAGCCCCTGCTTTTCCTCGTCCACCGGCAAGAATATCGGGTTTTGCAATTGCTGAAGGCCATTTTTTAAAACAGTCCTGGATTTTTTGTCGCTGTGAAGGCCACTCAATAAATTCAGGAGTTAAAATAGCAAAACGTGGTGCCAGTTGTTTAAGAAATGTCAGTTCACTTATCTGTTGATTCATCTTATTACTCTCTGCTTGTGTTATTGAATTTAACTATTGTATCAAAATCAATTGTAAAAAAGAACGAGTAAGCCGCATTTCAAAATGAAAGCAGTTAATAGTTATTAGTTATTAGTTAATAGTGAGTCGTGAGCGGTTGGTATGGAGTGCAGGAATAAAGAAATTTCGTGATTACGAAATTTCATTTACTGCGCGGACGCGAAGCGACCGAAATGCTTTGGATTAATGGAGGATTGGGAAAATGAACAGTGGATTGTTCGTCCATAGGGCGGTGTGTGTTATAGGCACATCCCGAGTAATACCTCTATGTCCATTTTGTTCACTTCGTCCTGTGGAGTCGTACTCCATCAGGATTCTGTCCATCGTGTCCATGACCGCGTGGTAACGCGTTACTTCGTTAGCTGTCCACGGACCACGGACTACGGATCACGGATTTCTTCCATTATTTCATTAAATTCCCCTCCTTGTCGAGGAGGGGTGCCCGTAGGGCGGAGTGGTTTCTCACCTTCCCATCTTCCATCGCCCCGTGGAATATGGAACCATTCCACCGGGGCCACTTTCCCACCTTAAACTTTAAACCATTAACTTTTAACTATTAACTATTAACTATTAACCATTAACTAATAACCTCCGGAAGTGAATTCCAGTCTGTTGTATATCGCTTTGATCGACGCTTACAAGCCGGTTTCCATCCGGGATTACCGGAAAGTCCTTGTGCGGCATATTTTATTGTACTTGTTCCCATTTTAATATTTATTTTGTCTAACGTTTCCATCAGCTTTT
>JAOZNZ010000746.1 GCA_029933535.1 bacterium
CTCTCAATGTCCCCCCCCCTACAGCACGGGGCTATAAAACTCGGTGGCTTAGCCACATTTTAAAGTTAACTCTTTTCTTGTTTTTTCATGTTTTATTTGACACTACCTAATTTAAAAACGGACGAATTTGATCGAATCTATCTCATAAGTTCCGCTTCCAATTGATGGATCCAGACGTATTTTATTAATTACTCCAACCGGATTAATTTTAATTTTATATTCATGCCATTTTCCATCATGTATTTGAGGAAAAAGTATGCTTCGCGCAAGATTTAACACTGGTGCGTCTTCAGTTGCCCAGAAAAGTTGACCATTGCCTTTCGATGTGCTTTTCGCGCGAATAATAATTACCAATCTATCGCTTGAAGGGATATTTATATTTACCGGTATGCTAAAATATGGATCATCATCAAGTATCTTTACAATCAAATTACCATCTTTAACTGATAATGCACATTGATGCATATCTTTGCAGCCTTCAATACTATTTTCAAAATCCAAAGTTTTCCAATTGAACTTTTCTGCAATTATAATCGATTGAGAAAACGGCACATTAAAATAAGTGTGATTTCTTCCGGTAAATTTTACTTCTCCCACAATGAGCATAGGCTTAATGTTCTTTACTTTCAATGGCTTGTCAGCTTTTAGCGCCACATCAATTATACGGCAGCTTTCAGGATTAAGATTGATATCGAATGTTGAAGGTTCAGCCACAATTCCTTTAATCGGTTCGAAAGATGCCTTTACGTGCATAGAAAATTTGCTGTGATTAACAAAAATCAAAGGTGTTTTTACGGACTCAAATATGTCGCTGTCAGTCGTAATAACATCGCAATCAATAATTTGGTTTGGACGGGTTACTTTTGTTTTGAATTTTTTTATGGCTTCTTCACAAATTTCCGCGTCACCAATGCCATCAAGTAAAATATTTGCAATTACCGGCTTGTTATCTCTCATTGTAACCCAGGCAATATGGTCCATTTCACCGATTGGCGTGCCGCGTAATTTGTTTACTCCACCTGCGGTTGCCAACACAAAATAATCGCGTCCTAAACGCTGCTCATATTTATACGTATGAGTATGTCCGGCAAAAACTGTATAGGATTGATCTTGCAACATCTCTTCTATATCTTTAAAGCCATTGGTTATATCCGCAGACGTCCACATTGGTCGGTGCATAAATACAAAAGTCCACCGTACATTTTTATTTTCTTTTAGTGCTTTACGAAAATATTCAATCTGTTCAGCACTAATACCAGCTGCTCCCGGAGGAGGGTTAGGAGGGTCTTCGGTGTCAAGCACCAAGAAAAGCACGTTATTATAAACGAAGTGATAATACAGCTTCCCGAATCGGCGCTCCCAAATTTTTAACATTTTATTATTGGCAAGGTCATGATTCCCACAAGCATAAAAAAACGGCATTTGTAATTCGTTTACAAAATTATCAAACTCTTCCCATTGATCTTCGTAAGTATGTGCCTCTTCACTATAACCCTCTATAAGGTCACCAATACAGACTACAAATTCCGGCTGCAATAAATTAATTTTACGCACAGCATTTTCAAATACACCCGGACGCTCGTTGCCTGTGCGATCGGGCACAACCACAAATTGAAATTTATCCGGCTGATTATTTGCTTTCAAATGTGTCCATGGATTACTATTGCTATTTACCTGAACATTAAAAACAGCATTAGCCAATCCGGAATTAACCATTAATAAAGCCGGTATAATTCCAATCACTCCAATTTTTACAATAAAATTTGTTTTCATATTGTCATTTCATTATTCGTTACAAGTATTAATATAATACGTTTTCAAGCAATATATTTCAATAATAAAAACGCCTGAAGATTTCTCTCCAGACGCTTTTTTCAACTAACCAACTAACAAATTAGAATTTGCGTTTTAGTAATGCTGCTGCACCAAGAATTATAAATCCTATGAACGCAGGTTCAGGAATAACTTCTTCGTTGCTGAAAGCATAAAATGCCCATGGTTCTGTGATAGGCGTTGTCGAAATAGAAA
>JAOZNZ010000747.1 GCA_029933535.1 bacterium
ACCAAAATAAATATTCAAAATGAAAAAAATCAATAAACTTCTCATTCTTTTTTGCATGACTCTTGCCGCTTTGGCGGTAATTGCATCCAACCAAATCCCCGATAAATCAAAATGGATTGCCGGCGCTTCCTCACCGTATGCAGAAGATGATTCATTTGGGCCGGAAAAAGCCTGTGACGGTCAAATGAATACACGATGGAGTTCTCCTTTTTCCGACCCGCAATGGATGCAGATTGATCTTAGCCATCCGGCGATTATATGCGGAATAACTATTTTATGGGAAGATGCCTTTTCAAGTAAATATTATATTCAGACATCTTTAAATGGTAAAAAGTGGGAAACTGTTTACCTGAATATTGACGGAAACGGACGAACTGATGATATTTTTTTCGCACCGGTTAATGCTCAATTTATCAGAATTGTCGGTACAGCTCGCGGAACAGGCTGGGGACATTCAATTTGGGAAATAGATATTAAAGGATTAGATAAGCAACCTATAATAAAAACTCCCGGACAAAAAAGTTCCGGAAGTGAATTTCTTTTTGACGGAAGTATAAAAACTGAATGGCATAGCGCCACTTCAATACCGTGTAAGATTGATATTGATTTGCGCACAGTCAGGCAATTTACCGGATTGCGAATTGATTGGGGGGATAATTATGCTGAATCAATTAAACTACTCGCTTCACTCGATGGAGAAAAATGGGAACTGCTTGACGAAATTAAAGACGGTAGCGGAAAGTTCGATGTTTTTATGAACCCGCGTAAAGAAATCCAATTCCTTAGATTTATTTTTTTCAATCCCGCAAATGATGGGCCCTTACTTATAAAAGAAATTTCTCTTCGCGCGCATGACGAAGAAGAAAATCCTTTGTCTCAATATCAGCTCGCAGCACAAAAATCACGTCCGGGGTTATATCCTGATGTTCTTCGCAAGCGGCAAACTTACTGGACAGTAGTAGGTTTGCCTCACGACAGCGAAGAAAGTCTTTTGGACGAGTATGGTACTTTTGAACCTAAGTCAGGCAGTTGTTCTATTACGCCATATATTTGGCTGGAAGATTCTTTGCATTCAGCTTTAGATGCAAAAACTGTTCATCAAAATCTTGAAAATGATTATCTTCCACTGCCTTCTGTAAATTGGGATGCTTCTGATAAAGTGAAATTAAATGTGCAGGCTTTTACTGATGGTTCTCCAACAGATTCAGCTACTTATATCCGATATTCACTTTTAAACTTATCTGATAAAATTCAAAAATGTAAACTGTTTTTGACTGTTCGGCCTGTTCAGGTGAATCCATCATGGCAGCATGGCGGCCTATCACCGATTAATTCGCTTGAATTTAAAAAAAGCGAAGAGGGGACATTAGTAAAAGTTAACAACCAAACTTCTTTTATATCATTGTCATTGCCGGATAATGTTGGTGCGCGTGCATTTAAACGTGGTGACATTATAGAAAATTTAAAAAACGGGAAGTTACCGAAAATAAAGAAATTAGATAATGCGGGAAATTATATTTCCGGTGTACTTGCTTATGATATTACTTTAAAACCAAACGAAAAAACCGATGTAATTATTGCAGCTCCTCTTCACAACTCGCTTACCGATATCGCTAAATTTTCCGGCACTAAATCAATTAATAAAGCTTTTTCATCTAAGCTTGAAAAAGCGAAAAAGTTCTGGCATTCTAAACTTGATAAAGTTAAAATTTCTATTCCTAATAAAGATGCCGAATATACTCTTAAATCGCAAATTGCTTATATTCTTATTAATGCCGATGGTGATGCTATTCAACCCGGCTCGAGAAACTATAAACGCTGCTGGATTCGCGATGGCAGCCTTACTTCTGCTGCTCTTTTGCGTATGGGATGCGAAGATGAAGTACGAAACTACCTTGAATGGTATGCTGCTCGTGTTCAGGCGGATGGATTGGTTCCACCTATTTTAAATAACGATGGAACGCTTAACACGGGATATGGAAGCGACCTTGAATATGACAGTCAGGGACAATTTATTTACGCGAT
>JAOZNZ010000748.1 GCA_029933535.1 bacterium
TACGGAGTCCCCCAAGTATCTTTTTTCCCAGATAATATTTTTTCTAATGTCGGACCGACATCTTCGATTGCTTTTCTAACTAATTCTCGGAAAATCAAACTAAATTCATATTCAAATTTCTGAATTCTTCTTTCAGTATATTCTTTTTTCTGTTTAGGAAAAACCGGCGGTAAATAAATTGGCACAGCGACAAATATAAGAGCAACTATTGCACACAATAACCAACCTGTAATTATACATATTATTAAATTTCTTGTTTTCATTTTATTTATATAATTTCAATAAGTTTTGTTGTTATAATCCAATATTATATACTTTTAGTTTGATTTCAGCAAATAAAAAATTCTTGAAACTTCTGTGTTTTTTTCTTAGAATAACAGGGACAGCAGGGACTTCAAGGACTCTAAGGACGTAATGGACATTAGTTCTCAATCGACATTTTTTGTCAATTGTTCAATTTTTTTCCCTAATAGACACTAAGAATACAAATTTGACCTGACAGTAATTTATATCCGGATGAATTCATGACCTGGTATGATGTGTTCCTCGTAGTCATTGTGCAGAATGGCTTCGTGCTGTGCGATGACATCTTTGAATTTAGGATCGCCGGCAAGGTTCCTGGTTTCCCATGGGTCGTTCTTCATGTCGAATAGCATGACCTTGTCAACGCGCTTCAGGCGGTGGCTTTCTCCCTGTAGGAACTCGGTTGATTTACCGGTGTCTTTCAAGACATATGCTTTAGATTTCGTCTGTTCAAGTGAGCCGGGGGCGGCCTGGTAACTCATGACGTACTTGAATTGATCTGTTCGGATGACCCGGCCGACCTTTTTTAGTTCAATGAAAACGCTTTTGTGCCAGTTTGCAGGTTTACCCTCAAGCAGCGGTCGCAGGCTTCGCCCACGGCTTTTTGGTGGTGGTTTGATCCCGGCGTAGTCGCACACTGTTGGCATAATATCAACACCGCTCACGAGGTGTGAGGTGTCAATGACGTTCTTTCGGATACCGAATTTTGGTCCATAGACTATAAGTGGAACTTTAACGGACTCTTCATAAGGATGCCATTTGGATATACGCGAGTGCCGTGCCGCACCGTCTCCGTGGTCGGAGGAGAAAATGATAATCGTGTCGTCGCCTCGATCGCGCACAGCACGCAGAAGTCGCCCGACGTTGCGATCGAGTCTCTCAATCATTCTGCAGTAGTCGTAAATGTAATTTCGCCACTGCATGTCGGAAAGGTTTACGGGGTTCTTCCAAATTTCATCGAATTTGTAGTTAAGGTTTGGCGGTAGAACCGGTAAATCTTTTCCGAGGTGAAAGAAATCTGTATTGCGTGACTGCCCGCTTCCCAGGTGTGGTCCGAAGAAACAAATATCATGCGGGTCCATGAAACCTGCAACGGCCAGGAACGGTTTGTTGTTAGTGTGATTTCGTAGATATGCTTCAACGCTGCTTGAGACGCCATAATCCATATCTCTGCCCCAAATGTCCGGCCCGTTTGGCAGTGTATCAAATCCGGGGATTTTTTTTCCGCCACTGATTGTAGGATTGTTCCACGGTCCACCGGCATGCCATTTTCCGCAGTAAACGCGGTCATAGTCGGAGTGTGTCTCAAACCATTGTCCCATGTTCGGTAATTTCTTGTCGATACCAACGTTGTTGTAAATAACTCCTGTCTCCATCGCGTAACGGCCGGTAAACATGCTTGCACGCGCAGGGCAGCAGACAGGGTTCGTGCTGTGCGACTCTGTGAATGAAACGCCGTTGGTTACCAGCTCATTAAGATTTGGCGTATCGACCCAATGGCACAAGTACGCTTTATTGTCAAAATGTTTTTTGTAAGCTGAAATCGCATCGAGAACCATTTGGTCGCAAATGGCAATGAGAATATTAGGCTTCTTTACAGCCTGAGCTGCCCCCGCAAACACGGTTTTCGGCAACATTGATGCAGCAGCAGCGGCGCCAATGGATTTGATAAAATCTCTTCTGTTTATGTCAAATTGTTTTTTTCTCATATTGTGTATCC
>JAOZNZ010000140.1 GCA_029933535.1 bacterium
ATGGTTCCTGAAGATCCTGCGGATTGAAAATATTCACACTGTCAACTCCACTTATTGCAAGAATTTGTTCAATAGCGTAATTAGGCGTAATATTCGAGTAAAGATTAAGCGCATAAGTAGTTTCTATCAATTCACCAAGCCTGATAGTTCGTACATGAATCATATGCACCTGCGAACCAAGTTGCGCGAGAATATTTCCAATATCAATAGTAACATCTTTTTCATCTGAACCATGCGGTCTAAAAGTTAATTTAACAATAATACTTTTTTTACTTTTCCCCCATGGAGCATTTTCCAGCATAAGAAGCGTAACACCGATAACTGCCAGGCCGGCAAAACCGATCCACCATTTTCCTGTACCGGAAGCCATACCGATACCTACAGCGAGGAAAACGAAAGCGGTATCGCGGTTATCTTTTACGACTGTTCTGAATCTGATAATTGAAAGGGCGCCCATAAGACCGAATGCTACAGCCACGGCAGCTGTCCCTCTAATGCTAAGAATTATCATCATAATGAGCGTAATAATGAGAGTAAGCATATAGAGCGTTTGAATGAACGAACGGTTAGCATGCAAACCTCTGCAATGTCTGTAAATCAAAGAAACGAAGAAACCATAAGCGATAGCAACGAGGAAATTAAGCAGTACATCAACCCAGGTTGTAGTTGCCATAGCAAACATAGACCATTGCATTAAATCAGAATCAATATTTGGCATAATATTATAATGTCTCATATTTGTTAAAAACTGCACCATCAACACAATAAGCATATTTAGAAATAGACTGTTGTCTGATGTCAAATCTTCTCAATAATTGCCGCATCCAGTCCGGCATAAGTTTGTCAAATTTCAATTCCAGAACTGTACCCGGTAAAGGCACCGGCTCTTCCTTACCCGGGAAAAAGATCCTATTTTCATTTCTATGGTCGATAAATCTCATGTTTGTATCGATAGTCAGTCGAACTTGTCTGTCATTACGTCCCACGAAAGGTATTCTATCATAAATCACTGTAACGACCGGCTGCAAGTTCCAGGCATTAAAGTAATGAATAAATCTTTCCGCAGGTTTTTTAATATGAATCGGCGGATTAAGTTTTTCAAGATAACCTCTGTCGCTGAGCAGCATTTTAGCATCAGCGAGAGTGAATTTTGCACGATCTTTCATAACCTGGGTATTAAATCTGTATTTAATTTCAAGAAAAACCAAAGTTTCATCATCAGGTCTTTTATAAGTTCTGATTCTAAATTTTCTGCGGTTTTTCAACCCATCCATTTTTTCATAGTAAAGACCGAGATCATGCGTGTCAAAATAAACAGAACGTATATTATATTTCGGAATGCCATCAATAATTTCCGCATGGTCATCAGGCTTAATATACGATTCAGACCAACTCAGCAGGTTTTTAATCTGATTAGGCGGCAGGAAATATTTCAATTCATAACGTCCGTATCTTTCTTTTTTCAATTCTCACTCCTTTTTTTCTGGAACGTAGATTTAATTCTATCAATTATAATCTGCATCGGATTCATTTTTATTGAAGTAAGAACAGCATTCCCGGTCATCGAAACACTTAATACCTTGTTAGAATTATCAACCGGAACAAGCACATGAAGAATTGACTGACCAAGCATAGGCACGCTTTGCACAACAATATGTTCAATATGAGATTCAACGGAATAATTTTGATGGCCTGCAAAATCAAGTGAAATCTTATCACCAACATTAATTTTATCTTTAAAAATAATCGGAATAACAATTCGCGCTATGAGTTTATCTTCGTTCAGCACCCTTAACAAAATCGCCGGATCACCGCTTGACCTTGTTATCCGGCCTTCGATAGGAGTCTTAACCAAATGAGCGTCAAGACGGTTCTGAACAAGTTCTAATTCCCTTTCAGCCTCTTCAAGTTCAGCGTCTGCCATAGCGATAACGCCAGGCGAAGCCTGTGATTTTCTGTAAAAAGCTTCTGATTTGGCTACTTGAACATCCTGAAGCCGATTATAATATTCAGATTCACTTATCTGAAGTTCATCTTCTGACAACGCGCCTGTTTTTACAAGATCGCGACGTCGTTTAACTAAAGGAGCATAAGTAATAAGATTTGTTTCCGCAAGTGCCACATTCGCAAGAGCTTGTTCATATCTCGCCTGAAGTTCACCGTTACGATAAATATTTGTCTGTTCCTTAAGTCTTTCCACACGCGCTTCGAGAATTTTTTTGTTAGCATTATCGGCTAAGGAATAAAAATCAAGAACAGGTTGATTATTTTCGACCCATGTTCCCTCAGTCAAATTCGATATTAAAGTAACCGATAAGATATCTTCATCAGGAAAACGATAAAGACGCATTTCCTGAATCGCTTTTCGCCTGCCAAGCGTATGACGGGTAACTATCTCGCCAGGCCGGTCTTGTCTGACGATCCATTGTTCCGATGCTTCTAATTCAAACGGCCCGGAAAGAGTAGGTGTCTGGGCTTGCATAAGCAAAATAATGACGATGCTCATTGTAACAAAAAGCAAAGCGAAGCGAAGAAATCTTTTTAGAGATTCAGAGTGTATTTTCATAATTTTATGCTAGTTAGGAAATTCATTCCGATATTTTTATCGGAATGAATTTAGTATTTAATACTAAATTTATTTCAAAAAAATGTATTATCATTTTCTTGAAATAAATTTCCTCCAATAAATAATAAATGTCGTAGCGATAGCGAAGATCCCGGCCCCAAAGGGCGTCGGGAATAAATCGTTAGTTCGCCGTTAAACGATTGACGTTAATCATGAGTAAATGTTACTTCGTTGGGTAATTTAACCCGAAACTCTCCGGGTACTAACGCAAATCCAAAATCCAAAATTTAAAATCAAAAATAATGTCGGTTCAGGAACAAAAACACTGTTCTCTTTCCCAGGAGTACCAAAATTAGTCGATGATAACCAAGATTCCGGAAGAGAGTTATCAAAAGTCCAGTTTATAAGTTCAAGCGATGGACCATTTCCGTCCGGTTCAGTCGGCCATGGTGCTTTGTCATTATAAGTCAACTCGTTAATTTTTTCCCCATTAACTGTTTGCCAACTGATTATTTCACCGCCATTCGCGAGTCCCAATTCAGGAATGGAAATCAGTAAAGCATTCGCCGGTATAGCGCCATAAACATCTATAACAGCCTGGGTTTTATCTGCAAGAACAATATATCCATCGGCAGGAACAGTTAGAGAATCCGGCAATCTGTATTTATTATTTTCATCATGGAATTGCCAATAACTTACATCAACAGCCTGTGTATTAAAATTATAAATTTCCACATATTCATAATTAGAAGTTGTAGCGGCATTCTCCACCCATATATTCGATGAGTTGTACATAATTTCATTGATGACCATACCTGACAATACAGGATTGTTGTTTATAGTGTAAAGATACGGCTCATTCGTGCTGCCTGCCCACCAACGTTGAGCGGTTTGCCCGCCATCATCAGCAAAATCAAAATAATATCGTACGATTATTCCTTCATTAGTCGGCTGGATAGTGTAACTGTATTGATCATTCGCGCCGGCAGTCATTACCGCGTCTGAATAAGCTCCTCCGTTATAATTTACATTAATTACAACGGATGTCAGGTTTGCGAAAGCATCTTTAGCTGTAATCGTAATATTAACCTGTTCATAACTTTTTGGACCATCCGGCGTTCTGTCATGTTCGGTTACATAAATTCCGTTCGCACCGGGATTCTTTACTCCGGGTGAGCCACCTAAATTAACACTTTGCTGCCAGTATGCCGCAAGAGCATTGTCATTGTACGGATAGACAAGTTCAATTGAACGATCATTCCCGTAAGCGTCAGGCCAATTTTGTCCGTCATTATATTCTACTTCATCTTTTTTTTCGCCGTCTCCATTGCGAACAATAACTGTATCATTACTGCCAAACTTAAAAGGAAGAGGCCCGACAATATTATTAACCGTTGGATAAGTATTCGTGAATTTATTTTCACCTGAATAGAAAACTAAGAAACCATAAGGCTGAATTGTTGTTGAGGGCGGGTTTGTAAATTGATTTCCGCCATCATCTTCAATAATCCAACCGCTTATATCTTTTATTTCATCTTTATCATTAAAGAGTTCAAACCAGTCACCGCTGTCATAAACAACTCCATCCTTATAAACGATTTCATTAATAACTACTGCTGCGTTAATAGTTTGAGAAACCAAAAACAAGAACATTACAAGTGTGTATAAGAAGTTCAGTATAAATTTTTCAGATTTTTTCATATTTTTCATATTTTTCATATTTCTTTTATTGTTACTTATATTATACTATAATTTACTAAACTTTACTAAATGTGTCAAGCCCTTTAACTTTTATAGTAGATTAATATTCCAGTTCAACCTACTCTAACACCGTCCAAAAAGGGATCAGCCGCAAGGCGGTGTAAGCAATTAGGGCTCGCAGTCCCCCTTTGAATGGGGGGACCGATAGGGCGGGGGATGTTATAATGCGAGGAATACGATTAATAAACGTATTCCATCCGAAAAAAGGTACATTTATTTTGCGAACAAATCGGCATGAATTCGGGCTTTGACAGATAAAGTGCTTTTTGGTAGAATTCTTACTGTTATAATATTTAATAATAAACAGAAATAAAATAGATTATGTACAATTGGATAGTAAAAAAAATTGTCGGTTCACGCAATGACAGATATTTGAAAAAAATCAAACCTACAATTACAAAAATAAATGAAATCGAAGAACAGCTTCAGAATTTAACCGATGAACAGCTACAGGCAAAAACTGATGAGTTTCGACAACGTCTCGCAGACGGTGAAACTACTGATGATATTATGGAAGAAGCTTTTGCAGTTGTAAAAAGCGCCTGCAAGAGAATGCTTGGGAAAAGCTGGGACGTATGCGGTGAAATGCGTGAATGGAATATGGTTCCCTACGATGTTCAATTAGTTGGTGCAATTGTTCTTCATCGAGGATGTATAGCTGAAATGGCAACCGGCGAAGGAAAGACTCTTGTTGCCATTATGCCGCTATACCTAAACTCATTGACCGGCGAAGGAGCTCACATTGTTACTGTTAATGATTATCTTGCAAAACGTGACTCCGAGTGGAATAGAGGGATATTTGAATTTTTGGGTCTTACGGTTGGATGCATTCAAAATCAAATGGATCCGGCGGAACGACGCGAAAAATATAACTGCGATGTTACTTATGGCACAAACAGCGAATTCGGTTTCGATTATCTTCGCGATAACGGAATGGCAATGAGAAAAGAAGACCAGGTTCAACGCGGCCACCATTACGCTATCGTTGATGAAGTTGATTCCATTCTGATTGATGAAGCGCGAACCCCGTTAATCATTTCCGGGCCGGTTGGAAATTCAAGAGCACGTGACTATAGCGAAGTTAAAAATCTTGTGCAGTCAATTGTCCATAAACAGCAGTTAAAATGCAACGATATGCTTCGTCAGGCTAAAGAATTTCTCAGCAAAGGCGATGATGATAGCGATTTCGAAGCAGGCAGACTTATGTACAAGGCTCAAAAAGGTATGCCGAAGCATAAACAATTACATAAATTGCTTGAGGATCCAAAATGCAGAAGATTAATTGATAAGGTCCATGCCGATCTTATTTCAGATATGCGTCGCCGCGAGATGCATAAAATTCTTAACGACTTGTATTTTTCAATGGATGAAAAATCCAACGAAGTCCATCTTACAGATTTCGGCCTTGCTGAACTTTCACCGAACGATAAAGATAAATTTACACTTCCTGACATTATTGTTGAAACTCAGAAAATTGATGAAGATGATTCGCTTACTCTTACTGAAAAAAATGAAGTTAAAACTCAGGTACAACATAATTATCAGGAAATAAGTGAACGCCTGCACATACTTTCACAATTGCTCAGAGCTTTTGTCCTTTTTGAAAAAGATGTGAATTATGTCGTTCAGGATAACCGTGTGATGATTGTTGACGAATATACAGGAAGAGTCCTGGCAGGAAGACGTTATTCAGATGGATTACACGGCGCTCTCGAAGCAAAGGAAAATGTGAAAGTTGAAGCCGAAACACAAACTTACGCGACAATTACTATTCAAAATTATTTCAGACTTTACAAAAAACTTGCCGGAATGACCGGAACAGCTGAAACTGAAGCCGATGAGTTCATTCAAATTTATAAACTCGATGTTCTCGTTATTCCGACAAACCGGCCTATTGCACGGGATGATTTTAACGATGTGATTTACAAAACACGTCGTGAAAAATATAACGCTGTAAGTGATGAAATCGCTGAATGTCACAAATTAGGCCAGCCGGTTCTTGTTGGAACTGTCACTGTCGACCAGTCGGAACTTTTAAGTCGAATGCTTCAGCGGCGTGGAATTTCTCATAGCGTTCTTAACGCAAAACATCATCATCGCGAAGCTGAAATCGTTGCAAATGCAGGACAAAACGGGGCCGTTACTATCGCTACAAATATGGCAGGACGCGGAACAGACATCAAACTTGGCGATGGTGTAACAAAACTCGGCGGTTTGCATATCATAGGTACCGAACGGCACGAATCACGTAGAATCGACAGGCAGTTGCGCGGACGTGCAGGAAGGCAGGGAGATCCCGGCTCTTCAAGATTTTACGTTTCCCTTGAAGACGATCTGATGAGGTTATTCGGCTCGGAAAGAATTGCAAAAGTAATGGAACGCCTTGGAATGAAAGAGGGCGAAGAATTGCAGCATCCCCTATTAAACCGTTCGATTAGCAATGCTCAAAAAAGAATTGAAGAACGAAACTTCGGAAGCAGAAAACATACTCTCGAATTTGATGATGTTATGAATCGGCAGCGGTCAGTCATTTATGATTTCAGGTCACATCTGCTCCAGGCTGACGATATACGCGAAGATGTATATCAGTTTCTTGATGATACAGCCGGAAATATTGTTGATGATTTTATGTCTAAGAATTCAATTCTTGATGATCCGACTAATGATGACGTAAATGAATTTCTGCAGGCAGTCTTCGTAAGATTTCCGGTAAGATTAGATCCCGAAGACATAAAAACAAGATTGAAAGATCCTGAATCGCTTCATAAATATTTAAAAGATGCTGTTTTTGCTGCTTATCAAAGAAAAATTGAAATCGAAGGTGAAGAAAATATTAAAAGACTCGAAAATTATATCTTCCTTACTACTATTGATAAATTCTGGAAAGATCAGTTGTACGCTATGGATGGGCTTCGTGAATCCGTTTACCTTCGCTCTTACGGACAAAAAGACCCGCTTATTGAATACAAACGTGAATCTCATACTTTGTTTACTCAAATGATGGAAGAACTCGCAGGCGAAATATCAAGTCTTCTGTTCTCATTGACTACCGCTCCCGAAAAAACTGAACAATTGATCGACCTATCACGGGCGACTTATAAATTTGACGACTTATCAGACGCGCATACTCCTCAATCAGCATTAAATCAGCAGGATATGAATCTACAGATGAGCGATGCCGCTTACTCTGGCGCCGGAGGAGCACACAAACAGCAAACTTTGGTGCGTTCTCAACCGAAAGTCGGCCGCAACGATCCATGTCCATGCGGCAGCGGGAAGAAATACAAGAAGTGTTGCGGGAAGGTTTAGACTTTCTTAAACTTGAAAATTGGTGGTTGAAAATTCGACATTGAAACTTATAATTAATAACCAAAGAAAAGTTCCAATTTCGAACTTGCAACTCTCAAGTAAAAAGTAGGAGAGATAGTTCGCAAAGCGTGGTCATGCTGGGGAAGAACGGGGTGGTTTTATTTGACCTTTCCCAAAATCCCAATATTTTCGCTTTACGAAAATAAAAAACTTCATAAGAAACTAAAAAGCAAACGCACGGAAAATAAATTATTCGCACAGCGAAGAATTTCCT
>JAOZNZ010000141.1 GCA_029933535.1 bacterium
TTAAGCACTTGAAGTTGTATTAATGTAAATCCAATAAGCATCGCACCGAGAATCCACGCTTCGGCTGTCGCGTAACCAAACTGCAAAAATAAAAACGAATTGTACCAAATATCAAGGCCAAGCGTCATTGTTTTATTTGCAGGTCCACCGGCTGTCATAACAAAAATATTTTGCGCAGCATGAAACGCGCCGATAAATGCTCCGACAAAACTAATAATTATCAGCGCTTTTATGTTAGGTATTAATACATTCCATAATTTAGCAATAACTCCCGCTCCGTCAACATCAGCAGCTTCATATTGCGTATCAGGAATTCCTTTCAGTGCCGCAAGATAAATTAAACAACCTGCACCGGTACCCGCCCAGATTCCCGGAAGGATTACACAAATCATCGCGAGCCGTTGGTCACTTAACCAGCTGAGAGGTTCTTTTACAGGAGAAACAAAAAAAGCCGCAGTCGCGAAAAAACATCCTAATAGAAAAATAGATGCTCCGGCAATTTTGTTGCCACCTTTGAATGTCGGCATGCTTGCCGCGATACAAAAAATTCCCGTCACAATTGGAAGCGCGAAATAAACCCAATTAGGTGTTGCCATCAGCAATTGATTAAGCACACCCGCATCAGTAGGATTATAAAGCAGCTGTTTCCATAAAAACATTGTTACAAGACCCGTGGTAACACTTGGCAGATAATAGATAACTCTAAACGTAACTTTACCTTTTGGGATTTCAGTAAGTAAAATCGCAAGAAAAATCGGCATAAGAAAACCTAAAATAATTGACAGACTGACATAAATAATCGTTTGCCAGAGAAATATATAAAAATCTGAATTGGAAAAGACTGAAACAAAATTCTTTAAACCTACAAATTTCGAATTACCAAGAATCTTGTAATCCTGAAAACCCATTACCAGACCGCGAACAAGAGGAATATAACTCCATAACAAAACAGAACCTACTGCCATAACAAGAAACATCCAGGCGCGAAAATGCCGGTTCCAGGTTTTTTCCGTAACACCGAAACCTTCAATACTTTTTTGTGCTCCTGTTTTAAGCACTTCTACAATTTTTTTGCCGACAAAAAATAAAATTACTATTGTCACCATTAAAAGAAAAATACCAAGTCGCTCCCTCTGCTTAACTACTTTATCAGGAAGTTTACCTATAACATACGTGTTAATATGTTCCGCGCATTCATCCAAAACTTTTTTAGGATCTTCTCTTTTGTTTTTGTCGAGTGCTAAATCGATTGGAAGTCTTAATTCTTTTGTAAGAACATTTTTGTAGCCACGGCAGTAAGGCTCAACTCTCGAGTTTTTACCTAATTTTTCAAAAAACTTTATTCTTTCTTCAGAAATTGCTTTATAAATTCCATTGTAACCAAAAAGTTTTAGATATTTCGGATCAATCCATTCGCCCCAACCATTATCAACAAGCGTTTTAACACGAATCCGCATAGCTTCTTCACTGCACATAAATTTTATGTATTCCCACGCCGCGTCAGCTTTTTCACCTTTGATCTGTGAACTCATTGCAAGATAATGCCCTGCTATAAAACTTACGGGGTCGCCTCCGTCAATCGATGGAAAATAAGTTACACCGAGATTGGAATCATTATCAGGCTGAACTTCGGACATTAAAGTAATCCACATCGCATATTCTATACGCTGATTACTGCTCATTGGCGTTTGAGATATTATAACGCCGTCATAAATTCTTTTTTTTGTTTTTGAATCTGACAGATCAATTTTCCTGCCGCAAACAGGGCAGGCAATTGTTTTTCCGTCTTTAACTTCCTCATCCGTTAAATCTATTTCAAGATTAAACTTTCCCTTATGACGCTTGTCTTTACGGTTGTCGCATCGCATCCACTTTGAAAATTTCATCTTTTGATAAAATGCCAAAGCTTCCGGACCGCCTTTTTTATTTATTTCCATCCTCCATTCAATTTTATCAACATCATCAAGCGAATTTCCGCATTTTGAACATACCTCATGTATTGGATATTTTGATATTTTATCCTCGTAATCCTTCTGATTGTCTATCTCTACATGAAATTTTGAATAATCGGTAAATGGGATATGTGAAGGTGTTAATTCATCACACTTTGAACACCTTTTATATGCCTGTACCATTTCCCCCCCTGCCGACCAGACAAATTGATGGAAATGCCATCCCTGCCCCGGCCCAAGCGGAAGCGCAAACCCAAAACGATAAGGAACATTTTGCGGAGTACCCGGTTCTTTTGTAGGAATCCAGGTAAGTTTTTGAGCATAGCGATAAAATTCATCCCAGTTTCTCGGGCCATGACCTGGATCAAGTCCTGCCATGACAAAATTTTTGCGTCTATAAGTCAGCGCCATAACGTAATACATATACGGCACGCACATTATATCGTTATCACTTACGGTTAATTCCCAAATATTATCAGGCGAACCGATTCCTTTAAATGGTTTTCCTGTTTTCTTATATTCCCGCTCAAGAAATGGAGATAATGATTGAATAAATCCCTGGTCTATAAATGCGCCTATCTTTCTGCCGTATAGATAAAATACGTCCGGAGCTAATCCACCGGCTATGGAAAGATATTCATTTCCTTCTGCTGCATCGCCTTCAAGCTTCAACGTGGAAGAAATTTCAACATTTATATTTGTGTATTTATTTAAAAACGCGTGGAAAACGGCAAGCCTGGCCATATCAGGAGGCCAGGTTGTGTGGACATCAGGGATCCAGGAAATTCGAAGGATTACATTGTCATTTGAACTATTTTTACCTGTTCCGAAAAGAACGGTAGATGTAGAAAGCAATAAAAAAATTAAAAAAAAATACAAATTTTTTTTCATTTTATTCAAATACTTTTGTCTGTTCATCAATTGTAGTTTCTTTTAAATATTTGCTGACTTCTTTTTGGACGCTTTTTAAAAGTCCGGAAAGCACACACGCCTCACCGGAACAAACTTGCTCGTCAAATAAACATGTCGAATCTGGAAGCGGTCCTTCTATTGCTTCATAAACTTCTATCAGGGTCACTGTTTCCGCAGGTCTTGTTAATAAAAATCCTCCGCTGGGTCCTCGCTGAGATTTTAATAATCCAATATGAGTAAGACGCTGCATAACTTTTGATAAATGCGCTGCTGAAGCTTTGAACCTCTTGGCAAGCGTGGCTGTTGATACAGGCCGTTCAGGATGCGCGGCAATATAAGTCATTGCGTGAAAAGCTAATGTTGTTGCTTCTGAAATTTTTAAAATTGTAGCCATAATTTTGTTTGAATAATATTAAGTTATAATGGTTTTTAATCAATTAAATACTACTATACCATATATAGCAAATTTTTTCAACCAAAAAATGAAATGACGTGTTACAATACCTTGCAATTATTATGCGTTTTTTATAGAATATAACAAATGACAGTAATATTATTAAAGTAAACTTTTAATTTCAAAATAGGATAAAACAATGTCAGAAAAAATACTCGATAAAGTTAAACCAGGCGTGCTTTCCGGTAAAGATGTTCAGGAAGTCTTCAGAATCGCTAAAGAAAACCTCTTCGCGCTTCCAGCTGTAAATATCGTTAATTCAGACTCTGCTAACGGTGTTCTTGAAGCAGCAGCAAAAGTAAATTCTCCAGTAATTATTCAACTTTCAAATGGCGGCGGCGCTTTCTTCGCAGGTAAAGGCCTTAAACTTGAAGGTCAGGAATCTCAAGTTCTCGGCTGTATTTCCGCTGCAAAACATATTCATGCAATGGCAAAAGCTTATGGCGTTCCTGTAATTCTTCATACCGACCATGCAGCAAAAAAATTGCTGCCTTGGATTGACGGATTACTCGATGCAGGCGAAAAACATTTTGCTGAAACAGGAAAACCTCTCTTTTCTTCTCATATGTTAGATCTGTCAGAAGAACCTCTTGAAGAAAATATCGAAATTTCATGCAAATATCTCGAACGTATGAGCAAAATCGGTATGACTCTCGAAATTGAACTCGGATGCACAGGCGGCGAAGAAGATGGTGTTGATAATACCGGAATGGATGCTTCAGAACTTTATACTCAGCCGGCAGATGTAGCTTATGCTTATGAAAAATTAAAAGCAATTAGCGATCTATTCACTGTTGCTGCTTCTTTTGGAAATGTTCATGGTGTTTACAAACCTGGTAATGTTAAATTAACTCCAAAAATTCTTGATAATTCTCAAAAATTTATCCAGGAAAAATTTAATACTCCTGAAAAACCTGTCGATTTTGTCTTCCATGGCGGTTCGGGTTCTTCTCCTGAAGAAATTAAAGAAGCTATTTCTTACGGCGTTATTAAAATGAACATTGATACCGATACTCAATGGGCAACCTGGATTGGAGTTAAAAATTACTACGTTGAAAATGAAGCTTATCTGCAAACACAAATTGGAAATCCTGAAGGTGAAGATAAACCGAATAAAAAGAAATATGATCCGCGCGTTTGGCTCAGAAAAGCTCAGGAATCTATGGTCGCAAGAGTTGTTCGAGCTTTTGAAGAACTCAACGCAATTGACAGAAACTAATCTTATTCCTGCGTGATTAAGAAATTTTGTTTCTCTTTATTTCCGGCGGGCATGTCCCGCCGGTTTTTTTTGGTTTTCAACAAAACAATATCTCGTGCCTATTCCCCCTTTTGTAAAGGGGGTTAGGGGGATTTTTCCGATATATTTTATTAGCAAAAAATTATATTCCTAGAAAATCCCCTATCGAGAGGAGTGGCGCATAGCGGCGGAGTATGTTATAGGGTGCCCGAAGGGCGAAGTGGTTCTTTGTCCATCGTGTCCAATTATTTAATTAAATTGCAAAAATATGCATTTTTTACTATAATCCTTTATAGTAATCTTACTTAAAACAAACGGAATTATTATGAAAAAGAAAAGAGTTTATATTTACGATGCTTTACTTCGTGACGGCTCGCAAGGCGAAGGTGTTAGTTTCTCAAGTACCGATAAAGTTCTTCTCGCAAGAAAACTTGACGAATTCGGTGTTGATTATATCGAAGGCGGTTGGCCGGGCTCAAATCCAAAAGACATTGAATTCTTTCAACTTATTAAAAAAGAAAAACTTAAACATGCTAAAATAGCTGCGTTCGGCTCAACAAGACACGCAAAAAATAAAGCCGAAGAAGATCCTAACTTGCTAAAACTTATCGAGGCGGAAACTCCGGTCGTTACTATTTTCGGTAAATGCTGGATGCTTCATGTTAAAGAAGCCCTCCGCGTTGACCCTGAAACAAATCTTGCTATGGTTTCCGACTCAGTTAAATTTCTTAAAAGTCACGGACGCGAAGTTATCTTTGATGCAGAACACTTTTTTGACGGATATAAAGATGACCCGTATTACGCAATGACCGTTCTCGCGGCAGCTGAAGAAGCCGGCGCGGATTGCTTTTCGCTCTGTGATACAAACGGCGGTTGTATTCCTCAGGAAATTTGCTCAATCGTAATGGATGTTTGCAGCAAGTTCAAAAATACTCCGGTCGGTTTCCATGGTCATAATGATTCAGCTTGCGGAGTTGCAAACTCGCTGATGGCAGTTGCTGCCGGTGCTGTCCATGTTCAAGGCACAATTAATGGTGTGGGTGAAAGATGCGGAAACGCTGATTTGACAGGTATTCTTCCTGCCCTTGAATTAAAAATGAATTGCGAAACATCAACTGATATTTCAAAATTAACTGAAATTTGCAGATATGTTGATGAAATAGCTAATCTAACTCATAACAAACGGCAGCCGTATACAGGATTAAGCGCTTTCGCGCATAAAGGCGGAATTCATGTCAGCGCAATGCAGAGAAACGAAAAAACTTATGAACATATTTCCCCGAAAACCGTTGGTAATAAAAGAAGAATTCTTATTTCTGAACAGAGCGGAAGAGCAAATATTTTGTTCAAAGCTAAAGAAATGGGCTTTGACATTGATACAAAAAACGATAAAATTAAACTACTCGTCGAAGAAATTAAACAACGTGAGCATAACGGCTATGAATACGAAGCCGCTGACGCAAGTTTTGAATTGCTGCTCAAAAAAGCTCTCGATAAACATTCTTCGCCGTTTGAAGTTCTCGCGTTTCGCGTTATCGATGAAGAAAAATGCGGCGCTATTGTCTCCGAAGCAACCGTTAAAGTTCAGGTTAAAGGCGTTGAAGAATTTACTGCCGCCGAAGGCGATGGCCCCGTTAACGCACTTGACGTTGCACTTCGCAAAGCGTTAATGCCGTTTTTCCCTATTCTTGACAAAATTAAACTGATCGATTATAAAGTTCGTGTGCTTCCAGGAAATAAAGATTCCGGCACAGCGGCAAAAGTTCGTGTGCTTGTAGAATCTACCGACGGCAAAAATGTCTGGGGAAATGTTGGTGTTTCAACTAATATAATTGAGGCTTCTTATGAAGCGCTAATTGATTCTATTGAATATAGATTGTTAAAAGACTGATTATGGACATACCTAAACAATATAATCCGAGCGAAATTGAATCACGCACTTACAAAACATGGGAAAATTCTAATATTTTTCACGCAGAACCTGATAAATCTAAAAATCCTTTCTGCATCGTTATTCCACCGCCAAATGTTACCGGTGCGTTACATCTTGGACACGCAATTAATGATACTCTGCAGGATATCATAACCCGATACAGAAAAATGCAGGGCGATAACGCTGTGTGGATCCCGGGAACTGATCATGCAGGCATTGCCACTCAAGCTGTCGTTGAAAAAAAACTTTTCGAAGAAGAAGGGAAAACACGCCACGATATCGGTCGCGAAGCCCTCGTGGAAAGAATTTGGCAGTGGAAAGAAAAATTCGGCAACCGTATTATTGAACAATTGAAATCTATGGGCTGTTCATGCGACTGGGAACGCATTCGTTTTACACTCGATGATCAATGCGCCGCTGCTGTTCGACATACTTTTTTTAAAATGTTCAGTGATGGATTAATTTATCGGGGAACCCGCCTTGTCAACTGGGATACTGTTCTTCACACCGCTGTTTCTGATGACGAAGTTTATCACGAAACCGTTCAGGCTAATCTTTGGTACTATTGGTACCCTGTTAAAGATTCCGATGAAAAATTGCTCATCGCAACTACAAGACCCGAAACTATGCTCGGAGATACAGCCGTAGCAGTCCATCCTGATGATGAACGCTATAAACATCTTATCGGTAAAACTGTTCTGCTGCCGCTTTTAAATCGTGAAATTCCTATTATCGCAGACGATCAACTCGTTAATCGGGAATTCGGTACCGGCTGCGTTAAAGTTACTCCGGCACACGACCCAAATGATTACGAATGCGGTCTTCGTCATAATCTTGAGATGATAAATATTCTTAATCCGGATGGCACAATAAACAAAAATGGCGGTAAGTTTGCCGGAATGAAAAAAGATGAAGTTCGTAAAGCTGTTATTGAAAATCTCAAAGATATCGGTCTTTTTGAAAAAATCGAGCCTTATGAAACTCAAATCGGACACTCCGACCGCTCAAAAACACCTATAGAACCTTATCTCTCAGAACAATGGTTCATTAAAATGGCCGACCTTGCCGAAGCAGCAATTAATGTTGTCGCTGAAGGCAAAATTAATTTCCATCCGCCGCGATATGCTAAAATGTATATCGATTGGCTATCAGAAAAAAGAGATTGGCCTATCAGCCGGCAGCTTTGGTGGGGTCATAGAATTTCCATTTGGACAAATGAAATCAATGTCCCGGAAAATGTTAATTTAAGTAATATTGATTCCAAAAATCCCGATACAGAAATCCTTACTGCTGTTGATAATTTTATAGAAGCTTCTTTTACTGAAAAATTAAACTCTTTTAATACTAAATGCTCTTTCTCTATCACCGCTCATCCGGATAAGCTTAATTGTATTCGCGTTTACGTTTGCCCTG
>JAOZNZ010000749.1 GCA_029933535.1 bacterium
TTGTTTGTTCCTAAATTTCTAAATCCCCCAACCCCCTTTAAAAAAGGGGGACTTTTGGCAAAATTATTTTTAGAAAATATGTTTTGGATAACATTCATCGACAATCTGTGTCGACTGCCTCTTTTCGAGCAACCTCGAAATTATCAAATGCTGTAGCGGCATCCGCTTTCGTCCATAATCCAACCATACCTGCATCTTGAAATGTATCATCTTCAATTTCGATAAGTTTCTTGTCATCAAATTTGGCAACAATTTTCTGTTCCTTATGCTCAATTTCGATTTTGTGCCACGCTTTACTGTCTGTTTTTACATCGGCTGAACTCAACTGTTTCCGCTTCCCGTCTTTCACATAATAAAGCCGGAAATTATCTTCTAACGGATTCCATCGGCAAATATAATAGTTGTTAGCATCTTTCATACGCCATATTGGTCCTCCGCCCTGATCTTCTTTCCCTCCCACAGCCTTGACATCAACTTCAACTTCAACATCCTTATATTTGGTTCCGTCAGCAATTAACAGATTGAATGTATGTCCTTGATTTTTACTTTCGATCACTGCAACTGCATGCGGTTTACTTGGTGTTGAATTATCGGCCACTATTTTCCAAATTGCTGTTGTTCCTTTTCCGGCAGTCTCATCCACTTTCCAATTCTTTGGGATACCGCCAAGTTGCGCCTCATCGAAAGTCCATTCTATCTCATTGTTTTTGTCTTGTTTAGCACAGGTTGAAGAACAAGGGCATTGACAACCAATTGTCAACAATAGAACACCAAACATTGCCATAGCAACAAATTTACGTATATAAACATTTTGTTTCATAATATCTCCTCGAAGTGATTTTTTTACTTTTAACCCCGCCTACGGCCGGTCAAGCTTTAACTATTAACTATTAACTATTAACTATTAACCATTAACTATTAACCATTAACTATTAACTATTAACCATTAACTATTAACTATTAACTGCCGCATTTAGAAATGCGGCTTACTCCATAAAAGGATACCTGTAATCTGTTGCAGGTAAAAATGTTTCTTTTATTGCACGTGGCGAAACCCATCTTTCAAGGTTCAGTCTGCTGCCGGCTTTATCATTCGTCCCTGATGCCCTCGATCCGCCAAAGGGTTGCTGACCCACAACTGCGCCTGTAGGTTTATCGTTAATGTAGAAATTTCCCGCAGCGTTACGCAAAGTTTTAACAGCTTCAACTATTGCGAATCTGTCCTGAGCAAATATTCCGCCTGTAAGAGCATAAAGGCTTGTAGTATTGCATAATTGTAGAGTCGTTTCATAATCTTTTTCAGGATAAACATGAACCGTAACTACCGGACCGAAAATTTCTTCACACATAAGTTTCGAGCGGGGATCTTTGCTCAAAACAACTGTCGGCTGAATAAAATAACCTTTTGAATCGTCATAAGTTCCACCGCATAATATTTCCATATTAGGGTCATTCCTTGCAAACTCAATATATTCAGTAATAGTTTTGTACGCGGATTTGTCAATTACAGCATTCATGAAATTGCTGAAATCGCATACGTCACCCATCTTTATACCACCAATGTTATCAAGCAGCCTTTCCCTTACTTCAGGCCAAATATTGTCAGGAATATACACGCGACTGGCTGCAGAACATTTTTGGCCTTGATACTCAAATGCCCCGCGTACAATCGCTGTTACAAAAGTTTCAACATCCGCTGATCTGTGCGCAAAAATAAAATCCTTACCTCCGGTCTCGCCTACTATTCTTGGATAAGCCTGGTATTTTCGAATATCCGAACCAATGGCCAGCCAAATTGTTGAAAAAACGTGAGTAGAACCTGTGAAATGTACTCCTCCAAGGTCAGTGTGATTCAATACAGGCGGCCCAATAACAGGTCCCGGTCCGGGCAGCATATTAATAACACCATCAGGCATCCCGGCTTCTTTTAACACTTGCATAATATAATACGCGGGCAAAATGGCTGTCGAAGCAGGCTTCCAAACTACAGCATTACCCATTAAAGCCGGCGCAGTC
>JAOZNZ010000750.1 GCA_029933535.1 bacterium
CAGAAAGAATATTTTTTTCTTCAAGTAAAATTTTTAAGTCTTTAGCGCATGTTGTGGCTGAATCAACAAGCGAAACGTTTTCAGAAACGAAATCCTGAATCTGTTTTATAAGTAAAGGATAATGTGTACAACCAAGAACTAAAGTGTCAATGTTAGCGATTTTAAGCGGAGTTAAATATTCCTGAATAATAAGTTTTGCCGCAGGTTTATCTCCCCAACCTTCTTCTACAAGCGGAACAAAAAGAGGGCATGGTTGTGAATAAACAGTAATTTTATTATTAATTTCTCTGATAGCATTTGTGTAAGCATCACTGTTAATCGTTGCTGTAGTGGCAATAACTCCGACTTTACCTGAAGAAGTTTTTTCCGCAGCGGCTTTTGCTCCCGGATTAATAACACCGATCATAGGAACATCAAATTCATTTTTTACAACCGGCAACGCTAGCGCGGAAGCTGTATTACAGGCAATAACAATGCATTTAGCATTATGACTTTGCAGGAAATTAACAGCTTCCCGTGTGAACTTAATAATAGTATCTTTACTTTTCGAGCCATAAGGCACTCGCGCGGTATCACCATAATAAATAATAGATTCATTAGGCAAAACTTTTTGGATTTCTTTAGCAACAGTTAAACCTCCAAGTCCGGAATCAAAGATAGCGATAGGATTTGATTTTTTCATTTTATGTTTATGTAGTCAATTACACCTTGAGCGACAGCTCCGGCAATTTTTTGTTTATAAGATGACCTTTTCAGATAAGTTGCATCAGTTGGATGAGTTAAAAATCCTACTTCAATTAAACAGGAAGGGCAGTAAGAATTTCTCAGCACGCTGAAGTTAGCGGTTTTAATTCCGCGATTTTTTCCAATAGTTATTTTTGCGAGTCTACGTTGAACTAATTCAGCCAATTTTTTCGATTTTTCTCTGTTCTTTTTAAAATGCCTTCCGAGAAGCCAGAGTTTAACTTTGTATTTAAGAGTTCCCCATCTTGAGCTGATTTTCTTTTTGATACCTAAATTCTCAATTTTTTCCGTTCGTTTCGAACTTGCACTCTGAGCTTTTGAAAGATAATAAGTTTCGCTCCCCGTAATTGAACGTTTGTTTTTAGAAGCCGCGTTTCCGTGAATGCTTACTAAGATTAAAGCACCAATACTATTCGCAATGTCAGCTCGAGGGATAAGATCAATAAATCTGTCGGAGTCACGTGTCATACGGACTTTATAGCCTTTTCTGACCAGGATAGTTCTAACCCGTCTTGCGATATCAAGCACCAGGTCTTTTTCTACAATACCTCTGTAACCAATTGCCCCGGTATCGTGTCCGCCATGTCCCGGGTCAATAACAATGATACCTTTTGATCGCGAGAATGATTTTTTACCTGATGAAGTTTTTTTAAAATAAGGTTTAAGAGTAGATGTTAATAATGTAGCTGCCACATAAGGTTCACCTTTAATAAAAACGATAGAAGAATTCATTTTTCTAATATCGCTTTTATTAATCAAAACAAGTTTTGAACCTACCATTACATCAACAGAAATTTTATTGTTTCTCAGTTCTATCTTTGCCGGTTCATAGAACCATCTAGCGGAAAGATCTAACGAATCTGCAAGATCAAGTAATGGAACAAATTCAGTTTTTCCAAAAATTCTGCTTTCAAGTCTGACCGTGCCGTTAGGCCCATTAAAGTTTTTTGCGTGACACAATGACACAAGCAACGCAGCGACAATAAATAACGCCGGTTGAACAGGTAATTTTAATTTCCTAGAAACAGAATAAAGATTTAACAAAAAAATTTTAAGCACATTTAATAATTTATTTATTTATAATATTGTAAGTTATAATATTATAGTCAATCAAGGTTATAGTGTCAAAAGAATTGTAGAATTGGGAAATTGGGTGTCAGGCTACAGTAATTGGTATTCGGTATTCGGTATTCGGTGTTCGATGTTCGGTGTTCGATGTTCGGTGTTCGGTGTTCGGTGTTCGGTGTTCGGTGTTCGGTGTTCGGTGTTC
>JAOZNZ010000751.1 GCA_029933535.1 bacterium
GGTTTTTTCATTCCAAAATCTTTTGTTTGAAGAAGTTTTTACCATATCAGCCAGACGAGAAAGATTTTTGTAAGACATTTTATCCGGACTGTCCGGAATTTTCCACTCCGGATGATTCGCAATTTCAAGCTCCAATTTTGCCATGTTTCGCGCGCCATCATAAAAATAAATTGTTGCAAGCGTATCATAGCCGCCAAACGGCATTAAATCCCAATAATTATTTCCAATACCGATTCCGTGTCTGATTGTTTTTTTACCATTTTTATAAATAAGACCACTTCGACCGTCATGTCCAATCCAAGGTGTAAAAACGCATTTGTTCGATACAATTTGAAACTCCGTAACAGCATAACGCAATGCCTTCCGCATTCTTTCTATGTTCTTTTTCAAAAAATCCATGTCACCCGTCCACCAAAAATAATCACACGCCGCACTGGCATAAATAGAATTGTTAATGTTATGCCTTGTGTCTACCGCAGCACTTACAGCAACAATAATAATTTCGTCTCCCTGATTATTATCAAAATAAATTTTATATTGAGTGATTGTGTCTTTTACATCATACGCTTTGCATTTTGAGAGGTCGGCCACTGAACATATTACTTCTCCACGCTTGATAGCATTTTTTATATCATCAAAATATACCTTGCGTTCATCATTGAATTTATTATTCTTCGCAGTTTTCCATTGTATATATGGTTTCGAACTCTCGTTAAACTTTTCGTTAATCCATTCTAATCGGACAAGTGGTGATACTAACGCGCTGATTTTAATTTTTGGCGTCTCAAGAGCGGCATTGCTTTTTGTCAGTTTAACCGACCAGCCGCGTTTCTCGTCGAGGCTTACAGTTTTTATGCCATAAAGAGTAAATTGGTCAATGTTTTTTTCAAGCGGAATTCCCCAACTTTTCGCAGGAGAATTTGCAAGCGAAAAATGCCAGCCTATTCCTCCATTTTGTGCCCAGTGGGGAAACGGCCATCCGGCCGGATGTCCAAGACCGCGATGTTGCTCGGTATCTACATATCCATCAGGCAGAATATTTTTTTTCAAAAAATCCCGTTTGAAATTATTTCTGATATTTCTTGACTGACCGTCAGACATAGCAGGCCACAACATTGATTGCGTCAGCCACTTATCCCAAATATTTGCAAGTAAACCTCTTGGGCGATAATGAAGTTTAAACAATTTTTTAAGTGAAGTCATTTCTTTTGTGTAACCCGGCACCGAAAAGGTTGGGAAACTGTCATCGTTATCCGGTAAGAAAATAATTCCCCATGGTTTGCAGCCGTAAATTCCAAGAATCGCCGCGTTTTTCCAGCTGGAATCATTAAATTTAATATTTTTCCAACCAATCACATCATTTTTTGATACCTTCCATTTTTCATCAATGGGAATTATTACATTTTTTCCATTTTCAAATTTTATTACTATTTTACCGATAAGACCTGCATAACGTCTCGCGTTTCCAACTTCAAACGCGGCAACGTTTTTTCCTTGACGGAGTTTTGATGTCAAATGATAAATAGCAACGTCTTTCTTATTCTCACTTGCTCTGCATAGCTTTCCGTTAAGATAAAATTTACCTTTATCGTCACACACAAAAATAACAAAAGCATCTTTTACTTTTTTATTTGGCGGAAGTGAAAATTCTTTGCGAAAATAACGCTTGCCGGCCACTTTGTCTTTTGCGCGGTAAACGTCAGACCAAACCCACGGCAAATTGTCGAAATCTTTTTCAGCATCAATTGATGAATAGCAGATATTTGTCATAACTAAAGCAAATGAAAGGGTGATAAATTTTTTCATATAAAATTTATAAGGTTACGTTTTGTTATTGTATCAGTTGTTTTAAAATATTATACATTATAATATTCGTTATAGCAACGGTGTAATAACCCAATTCCGGCGACTAAATCAAAGAATCATAAATTATCAATAATGTTTATCGTATTTTCAAAGTTTATTGATTATGCACCAAAGCCGGTAAATTTAAAAAGATTGATTTAGCCTCAA
>JAOZNZ010000752.1 GCA_029933535.1 bacterium
TAAACCTCGCGCGCCAGTAATTTGTTGCGTCAAGAACTGAAGTAGGAGCTTCTATGCTAATCGCGTTAGTTAAAATCATTCCGCTGTCCCATTCAGGATAACTAAAATTAGTTGTGTCATCTATTTGCCATTGAATATAAGCCATAGGCCAGCTGTCAGGATCAGAATAAGGTTGAACTTCTAAAGTTACAGGCAGTTCCGACATAGAAATATGTATACCATCAACAGGCAAAGAATTTATCGGCATATCCGGGCCTAAACTGTCTGTACTGAATCCAATTGCGCTTTCGGAAAAATCGCTCCATCCATTGCTATTCATTGTGCGCCCCCAATAAAAGTAATTGGAATTAACTATAACGGAGAAATCATCGAACAGATTTGTATTCGGTAATCCTGAAATAACAATTGCGGTATTTGTATCATTAATTTCCGCGCGATAAACTTCAGAAGATATAACATTGTCGTCCAGGTTGAATTCCCAGGTTATTTCAATTTTATCGGAATAAGTTCCCTGCGACGCAGTGAAATTAATGGGCGGTCGTGGTGGTGCTGCTATTTCCTGAACATGTATATCATCAACAAAAATCATTTTATCCCACTCGCCGACGTGGAAAAAACGTAAGCGATGATTTTCGGCAGTGGCCGTAAATTCAATATTTGTCATAACAAATATTTCTTCAAACAGAGCATACCGGGCGAGAGTTTCATCATTCATAAGCACCCAGAGAACTCCACCGGTAGTTGCTCCGCGAGCGCTTGCCGCCCAGGAGACAGAATAAGTATGATTAGAAACAAATCCGCTCATGGATTGTGCTATTTCAGCTCCGGCACCGCACCAGAGAAACGCAAACTGCGAACCATCTGCGGCGGAAAGTGCGGGACAAAACGGGGTATTATTTTCGTTAATTAGTCCGACACCGTTGCTTAAAAACGGGCCGCCATAATAATCCCAAGAATTAGTAACACCTTCGAACCAGACTCTGTCAGTTACATTTGGTTCTTCGAAGCTAAAATTTTCGACATTAACAAAAGCGCTTACAACAGTTGAGATAAGTAGAGAAAAGAGAAGAGTTTTAAATGTTTTCATGATGATATGTTTGTTGTTAGTTAGGGAATTGATCCTGATATCCTAATCGGAATCAATTTAGTATTTAATATTAAATTAATCTTTTTAAAAGGCATTTTTATTTTTTTGAAACAAATTTCCTCCAATAAATGTTAAATGGCATAGTGATAGCGAAGATCCCGGCCCCAAAGGGTGTCGGGAATAAATGATCCAATCAAATCCCCCTAACCCCCTTTAGGAAAGGGGGAATTAATAAAATAACAAATAGAAACGGTTCAGGTACCGCTGTGCCTTTCAGCTCTACCTGCGCGCTTCCCCCGCTACCGGTTAAAGAAACTATATTTGAAAAATCACCGTCGACCGGCGGTGAGAAAGTTATGTTCACGAAATCCGGAGATTCCGGTTTAGCAAAATAATTCGAATTGTCTGAAAAACTGAATGGTTCGGAAATTCCGCTAAACTCTCCGGAAACTATTCCGGCGGTAAGATTAAAAACCGGCAATAGATAAGTTTTTGATTCTCCCTGAACAACTTCGCCAAAATCAAGTTCATTAATTGTTTCGAGAACCGGAGCAATACTGTTTGTGATTTCATAGTTGCTGAACGCGGAAATAGTTCTTGCAGGAGAAACAACAATTTTAAGTTTTCCGTTCTCCGGCGCCAGATATTTATATTCAATAACCCCTCCGCTTCCTGCCGCGCCATAAGCGAATTCTTGTGGAACTCCGCCGTCATTTGCAATAGTTAGAAAAGATTCGTCATCAAACCATGCGTGTCTGTAAAAGGTAAAAACATTTGAAGTACCCGGCGTTACATCTAATTCAAGATAATAATCTCCATATTTGTCGAAAAGCACATCTTCAAGAAGTTGTTTTCCTTCGTTGGCTACTCCGCTTGGCGGAGTAACATCGTTAACGGTCCAGGGATAATCCTGTTCAAACGCACT
>JAOZNZ010000753.1 GCA_029933535.1 bacterium
TTTATAAATTAGAATCATTGTTAATTTGTTTTTTTATAATTTGCTCATGTGCCGCGCGGCATGAGGAAAAAGCATTTACAACAAAAAAACAAAGTACCGAAATAAAATTACCCGTTAATTTTAATCCCAAAAAATCAGGTTATACTTTTATGAATAAAATGAACACTGTAAAATTTATCTTTGATCCCACTGTTTATGATACAGAAATGCTGCCCGAAGATACAGTTAACGTTGTCGGCTCTTTTAACGGATGGAAGAAAGCCGCCGGGAGTAAAGACTGGGAGATGAAAAAGCAAAAGGATGTTTATGTGCTTGAAAAGCCTTATGAACAACTCGATGTGAAAGGCGAAAGCGGATTTTCTGAATTCAAATTTGTAAAAAATAAAAGCGAGTGGCAGGAACTTAAAACTATTGATAATAAATATAAACACGGAAATAATTTATGGATAAACAGAGATGTATTCCGGCTGGAAGAAGAAATTTCCGGTTATAAACTTTCAGATGACTTAAAAAAAGTAACGTTTATCTTTCAACCGGTAATCTATGATTCGGGATTTGAAAAAAATGATGAAATTTTCGTTCTAGGCACTTTTAATGAATGGGCGGAAGCGATAGGCAATCCCAACTGGCAATTAGAAAAAACTCCGTGCGGGACATATATTCTTGAAAAAGATGTTTCTGAAATAGATTTACCCGGCGAAAGCGGATATCCGGAATTCAAATTTGTTGCCGGCAAGGGGAAATGGCAGCAGGTGGATGTCATTGAAGACAAATTTAAAAGGAATAATAATTTGTGGGTGAATTTTGATATTCACGGTGATATAACTCCCCCAACACCGGGCAAAGCCGTGGTTACAGGAAAATCAAGATTAATAGTTTCTTTCAGCGAGCCGCTGGAAAAGCATTCTGCGGAAAATTCCGGCAACTATTATTTAAAAGAAGGAACGGTTAAATCGGCTACTTTGCTTCCTAATTTAAAGAAGGTCAAGCTTGTGATTTCTCCGATAGACATTGAAGCTAAAAACTATGTGATTGATAACCAACTTACGGTAAGCGGGATAGTAGATCAAAACGGTGTAAAAATGAAGAGAAAAGCTACATTGCCTTTAACAATTTCCCGTCCGCTATTGAAAAAGTTTTTTGATTCGATTCCCGCTGTGGATGTTGATTTGGGCAGTGTAATTGAAAAAGACAAAGTTGTTTTCCGGCTTTTTGGTCCGAGATTAAAAGGTGCTGAAGTTTTACTTTACAAAAACGCGGATGACAAAGAGCCAGTCGAAAAAGTTGAAATGAAGCGCGGTGACAATTATATTTGGGAGAGCTCTGTTTCTAAAAGCGAAGCGCCGCACGGCACATTTTATAAATTTCTAATTCAGAAAAGCGGTAAAAGTTTTTTAGTAAATGATCCTTATACAAAAGCAAGTGTCGGTTCTGCAGGTAAATCAATTGTAATATATCCCGGAGTTGAAGATTCGCCTTTTACTGGTTGGTCGGATGGAGAATATTCAACACCCGATATTGACAAGATTGCAATTTATGAAACACACATAGCAAATTTAACAGGTAAGAATCCCGTATGTTCAAATCTTCCTCATACATATCTTGCGATGACAATAGACGAGCCGGGCAGTCCGTTAGATTATTTGAAGAAGCTTGGAATAAACGCTGTAGAATTTTTGCCTTTACATGAATATCAAAACGGAGCGGTAATAGATTTTAAAAAGCATTATCACTGGGGTTATATGACAAGTTTATTTTTTGCACCGGAAAGTTCTTTTTCTACCGATCCGGCTGCTCGTAAACAAGTCAGCGAGTTGAAAAAGATGATTGACACTCTTCATAAAAACGGAATTGCGGTGATAGTTGATGTAGTTTACAATCATACAAGCAACGCGGATAACGCGTTAGGAATGATAGATTCCGAGTATTATTTTACCGGTGGAAATAAATCAGGCTGCGGGAATGACGTTTATTGTTCGCGGCCGATGATGAGAAAGTTAATACTTGACA